>NZ_JBMLRC010000361.1:17290-19840 GCF_049241225.1 Emticicia sp. | reverse complement strand
ACAAAGAATTATTTGAAGTGGTGAAATAATTGTACAGTTCGATTTTTAACGTCGGTAAGCAGTTCCACTGTGGGTTCTGAATCTTGCCGACGTTGTTTAGCTCTTATTTGTTTACCAAAATTATTAAAACAACCTTTTATTAAACTCTATTCAAACCTTACAAAAACCTATTAGAATGAACAAAAGAACTTTCCTCAAAACTTCTTCAGTTTTGGCCGCAGGAGCAGCATTTCCTCAGTTATTTTCTTGTTCCGAAAAGCCAAAATCTGACCCACGAACCAACTGGGCGGGCAATCTGACATACAGCACAGATAATTTGCATACGCCAAAAACAGTTGCCGAATTGCAAGCAACCATCAAAAAAGTAAAGAAAGTGCGGGGCCTCGGCACCAAACACTGCTTCAATAAAATTGCCGATAGTACCGAAAATCAAATTTCATCGGCTGAATTCAATAAAATTATTTCGCTCGATAAAGAAAAACAAACCATAACCGTTGAGGCTGGCATTAAATATGGAGATTTGTGTAAATATCTCGATGAAAATGGTTTTGCCTTATATAATTTGGCATCATTACCACATATTTCTGTTGCTGGAGCATGTGCCACAGGCACACATGGCTCGGGCATCAAAAATGGGAATCTGGCTACGCAAGTAGTGGCTTTGGAATTGGTAAATGGCAAAGGTGAAATCGTTAATTTATCGAAAGAAAAAGATGGCGAAGAATTCGGAATGGCAGTTGTGAATCTTGGAGCTTTAGGAATAGTCACGAAAATGACCTTGGCCTTACAACCCACCTTCAAAATGAAGCAGATTGTCTATCAAAACTTGCCGATGGCGGAGTTGGAAAAGAATTTTGAAGCTATCATGTCAGCAGGATATAGTGTAAGTTTATTTACCGATTGGACAAAGAAAAACATCAGTGAAGTTTGGATAAAAAGCAAAGCTGATGATATGAAAGAAATTGCCCCCGAATTTTACGGAGCTAAACTACAAACCAAAAACCTCCATCCAATCGAAGCCCTCGACCCCGTGAATTGTACCGACCAAATGGGCGTTGAAGGTCCATGGTACGAGCGAATGCCACACTTCAAAATGGGTTTTACGCCAAGTAGCGGCAAAGAATTACAATCAGAATTTTTTATTGCTTTCGAAAACGCCTACGAAGGGCTGATGGCCATCGAAAAGCTCAACGAAAAAGTTTCTCCGCACTTATTCATCACCGAAGTAAGAGCCATTGCAGGCGATGATTTACCTATGAGTCCGATGTATAAAAAAACTTGTGTGGCTTTTCACTTTACTTGGAAACAAGAAACCGAAGAAGTGCTAAAAGTACTACCTCTCGTAGAAGAAGCACTCGCACCTTTTAATCCAAGACCACATTGGGGTAAAATTTTCACCTTGAAACCATTGGTTCTACAATCAAGAATCGAAAAGCTCAATGATTTCAAGGCATTAATGACCAAACACGACCCCGAAGGTAAATTCAGAAACGAATTTATTGATACTAATCTCTTCTAATATTGTGGAGCGAACCGAGCGACGGTCGCATCCTGCTCGTTAATTTCCTACTGCGAACAGGATGTTCGCTCCACAAAATCAAAGTACCACCATTGCCTTTATCACTTGTGATTTTGGGTCGAGCCAAGTTTCAAAGATTGTGGGCAAATCATCAAAAGCAGCTTCGTGTGTAAGCCAAGCCTTAGTATTGATTTGCCCACTTTCCATTTTTGAAATAATATGTTTAAAATCAGCAGGAAGAGCATTTCTGCTTGCCAAAAGTGTAATTTCTCGACGGTGAAAGTCAGGGTCAAAGAATGTAACATCACCTTGAAAAAGCCCTACATAAACCAGTTTTCCACCAAAAGCTACATACGAAAACGCCTTCATCATTGATTGGGCATTTCCGGTGGCATCAAAAACTACCGTTGGCATATTTCCTTTCAAGATGTTTCTTAAATCATCGGACGAAAAATCTTCTGAAGCAATAATACTTTCATCAATTCCGATAGCTTCGTTGGCAAAATCAAGGCGTTGCTTGCTAAAATCCATCACTGCTATTTTTGCACCATTAATTTTTGCAAACTGAATGACCGAAAAACCAATTGGCCCCGCTCCTATCACCAAAACAATATCGTTTTCGGTCACATTGGCACGTTGAACAGCGTGAGAGCCAATGCCCAGCGTTTCGACCAAAGCCAATTGCTCATACTCCAAAATATCTGATTTATGTAGCTTATTTACAGGCACTTTCAAATATTCAGCCATGCCTCCATCAATATGCACTCCTAAAACTTTTAGACTTTCACAGCAGTTAGTCTTGCCGTTTTGGCAAGGCTGACAAACACCACAATTGAGATAAGGCTCAACCGAAACCTTATCGCCGATTTTGATGCCGTTTGCTCCCGCTCCACTTCCTAAACCAATCACTTCAGCACCAAGCTCATGCCCAAGTACACGTGGATACGAAAAAAATGGCTGACGACCACGATAAGCGTGGTAATCTGTGCCACAAATACCTATACGATGGATTTTTAAAAGAGCTTCATTTT
>NZ_JBMLRC010000361.1:0-17190 GCF_049241225.1 Emticicia sp. | reverse complement strand
TGGTAATCTGTGCCACAAATACCTATACGATGGATTTTTAAAAGAGCTTCATTTTCGGCCAATGTGTCATCAAAATCTCGACTAATTAATTGAAACTCTTGCGGTTGATTTAAAATAATAGTTTTCAAAATCTATATGTTTTAGGGTGAATTTTTATTCAATTACAAACGAAACCTCTTTAAAGTCGAACTTTTTCACTTCTTCGCCTACTTGCATTATCAAATGTCCCATTTCAGCTACATCAATTATTTTACCGAGAAATCGTTCGCCATTTTGTTCGTACTTATGCCATTCTCCAAACCGAAATACTCGTTCTAAATACTTTATTTTCTGAGCTTCGGCGTGTCCGTTTTTTAACTGTAAATAATATTTTTCGATACATTCACAAAGTTGTTCAATCAATTTTTCAAGCACATAATCTTCCGTTTTCTGCGAAGCCAATCTTAGCGAAATTGCTCTATCATTCATAAAACTTATTTGATTGATATTTAATCCAATACCCACAACCGAATACGCCAGTCGGCTGCCCGAAAGTGTATTTTCAATCAAAACGCCACCCATTTTCCGATTCCCGACATAAATGTCATTGGGCCACTTGACAGTTAGGCCGTCTGATAAATATCTGCACAAAAACTCGTAAATTCCAAGCGAAACCGCAATATTTAAATTAAATTGTTGAGCAACCGCCAAAAAATCAGGTTTCAGAATCATCGAAACCGTTATGTTTTGATTGGGCAGGGTTTCCCACATATTTCCACGCTGTCCACGACCCGCCGTTTGGTCAGATGTTATGACAATTGTTCCATCAAAAGCTCGCTTTGTTTGAATTATTTCAGCCGCAATATCGTTAGTTGAATGACAACTTGGCAGATAAATGGTATTTTTGCCGAGAAATAAAGTTTTGGGTTGAAAATTGTACAACTTTATAGTAATTTAGCGTTTTGGGTAACGCATACATAAAATATTTTTTAGTGAAGTTCGTGTACTTTCAAAAGAAAGCCTATTTTTTTGAACTTTTAATGTTAAACAAAGAGTTTTAAGTGCTGAAGCATAATTGAAAGTGTGGGATGAAGAATGTAAAATGTATGATAGTGATTATCAATAAATTACAAGTTTTTCATGCACAAACAATTAGAATAAAGCCTTTACATTAAACATTTAACATTAATAATTCACCATTAATTGAACGAACCGCTCACAAAATTAAATGAAGATAATATTGAATGAAAGAAATTAAAGAACTTTCTGGTGATGAGTTAAGTCGCTTAGTAGTACACGGAATGTTAGAAAAAAAAGCGACAAATATTGTAGTGATGGATTTACGTAATGTCAAGAATGCTATCACCGACTTTTTTGTAGTTTGCTCGGGTAATACCGATACCCAAATTGCGGCCATCGCCGACTCGGTAGATGAAGAAGTTTTCAAAGCCTCCAAACTTAGCCCTTGGCACCAAGAAGGGCGTCAAAATCGTGAATGGATTTTGCTCGACTACGTTGATGTAGTTGTGCATATTTTCAGAAAAGACCGCCGTAAATTCTACGACCTAGAATCTCTTTGGGGCGATGCCGAAACAACAATAATCGAAGAAAGCTTTGAGCCCGAAGCACCTAAACAAATGGTCTTCGAATGATGTTAAGAATATTTGAACCTTTACATAGTTCAAAACCATGTAAAGGTTATTTTTTTTATATGAATAACTATTGCAATAAATTTTGAAAAATTAGAAAAATGTCAGACAACAACAGTAATGAATTTCCGAAAAGAAAGCCAGCCAATAATGGTGGTGGTTTGCAGGGATGGATTGTAGCGGCGATTATCATGGGCATTATAGGCTTTTTACTTTTTTCGAGGTCCGCATCGTTGGCACCGATTAAGTACAAGCAGCTCGAGCAAATGATTTTGCAAAAAGATGTTGAAAAAGTAGCCGTTGTAGAGGGAAATCGCAGTGTAGAAGTAACACTTACTCGTGATGCTCTCCAAAAACCAGAGTATAAAAAAGACTTAGGTAATAATCGTTATAACGCAGGTGGCCCGCACTTAAAAGTAGATATTGTATCGGTTGACTCGTTTATGAGTGATTACAGGGAGTTTTTGAAAAACCCTCAAATTAATTCTGAATACAGTAAATCACTTTATCCAGAAATCGTTGAACGCCAAGACATGACCAACTGGATAGTAAATCTGCTGCCATTTATCGTTGTACTTGGTTTGATGTATTTCCTAATGAGCCGTATGACAGGAGGTGGTGGCCCTGGTGGTCAGATTTTCAATATCGGTAAATCACGAGCGGCTCTTTTCGATGCCGATAATAAAGTAAAAATCACTTTTAATGATGTAGCAGGCTTAGAAGAAGCCAAAGAAGAACTACAAGAAATTGTTGACTTCTTGAAAACCCCAAAAAAATACACCGAACTCGGTGGTAAAATACCAAAAGGTGCTTTACTCGTAGGCCCTCCCGGAACAGGTAAAACTTTATTGGCCAAGGCAGTTGCTGGCGAAGCAAGTGTGCCTTTCTTCTCACTTTCGGGTTCTGATTTCGTTGAAATGTTTGTGGGTGTGGGTGCCGCTCGTGTGCGTGACCTCTTCAAACAAGCCAAAGAAAAAGCTCCGTGTATTATCTTTATTGATGAGATTGATGCAGTTGGTCGTTCTCGTGGACGTGGCTCAATGCCTGGTGCAAACGATGAACGTGAAAATACACTTAACTCTCTCTTAGTAGAGATGGATGGTTTTGGCTCTGATGCTGGAATTATTATTTTAGCAGCAACCAACCGCCCCGATGTTCTTGACCCAGCCTTGATGCGTCCAGGTCGTTTCGACCGCCAAATAAGTGTTGATGCTCCTGATATTGTTGGTCGTGAGGCTATTTTCAAAGTTCATATGAAACCTTTGAAGCTTTCGAACGATATTGATGTAAAGAAATTAGCAGCTCAAACTCCAGGCTTTGCAGGTGCAGAAATTGCTAACGTATGTAACGAAGCAGCCCTTTTGGCGGCACGTCGTGGCAAAACAGCCATTGATATGCAAGATTTCCATGATGCAATCGACCGTGAAATTGGAGGACTTGAGAAGAAGAATAAGTTGATTTCGCCAGAAGAAAAAGAAATCGTGGCATATCACGAAGCTGGACATGCAGTTGCTGGCTGGTTCTTAGAACACGCCAATCCACTCGTAAAGGTAAGTATCGTACCTCGTGGTATTGCAGCTTTGGGATACGCTCAATATTTGCCAAAAGAGCAGTATCTGTATCGAACAGAGCAACTTATTGATGAAATGTGTATGACTCTCGGAGGTCGTGCTGCCGAAGAAGTTGTTTTTGGTAAAATTACTACTGGTGCATTGAGCGATTTAGAGCGAATCACAAAAAGTGCTTACGGAATGGTTTCGGTATATGGTATGAACGACCGTGTTGGTAATGTATCTTTCTATGATTCGAAAGGTCAGGGTGAAATGTCGTTCACTAAACCTTATTCGGAAGATACTGCGAAAGTAATAGATGAAGAAGTAAAGAAAATGATTGATAGTGCGTATACTCGTACGAAAGAATTATTGATTTCAAAACGTGAAGAATTAGAGAAAATCGCTCAAGAACTACTGAAAAAAGAGATTCTTTATCAGTCTGACTTAGTAGATTTAATAGGTAAACGTCCATTCGAGAAATTGACAAATTATCAAGAGTTTATGGATAAAGTAGATACTCCTACTGAAGAAAAAACTCCAGTCGTAGAGTAATCAGCAATACATTAGATACTAAAAAAGCTCATCATAGTGATGAGCTTTTTTAGTATCTGAGTGTTCCAATAATTATTTCACTAATCCTATTGAAATCTGAAACTGGCTTGGTGCCATTTGGAATTGAACTGGATTATTTGCCGGACCAATTTCATAATCAAGCATATTGACGAATAATCCTTCGTAACGACCTTCGACAAAAAAATGTTTAAACTCAAAACCTATTCCAGCATTTATACCAAACTTGGGGCGTACTAATAATTCGTTCTTCACATCTTTTATCGTATATACTTTCAAAGCATCTTCAATCTCTTGATTAAAACTCATTGGAAAAGAAGCCACAGGCCCGGCAAAAATACGAGCTTGGCGAAAACGTAATCCAAATAGCAGTGGAATATCTACCGCATTGATTGTGCCACTGACACGCCTAAAGAGTGTACCATTCGTCTGTAAAATATCAAATTTTCCACCCTTTTGTGAATAAACAGCTTCGGGTTGAAAATAAAATGAACCTTTGGTCATTCGAACAAAAACACCTCCTAAATACCCCAAGGTCGATTGGGCATTATTCAAAAAATTATCCCTTACGATTGGAAATTGTGGAAGGCCTGATGAAGAAACTCTAACCACATCTTTGATCTCCTTAACTTGATATTTTCCAAAACTAATTCCACCACGTAGCCCGAAGGTAAATTTAATACGATCACGCTTAAATTCTTCGGCATAACTCAAGGTATCTTCTTCAATTTTTTTGCGTTTTGTTGAGGTTTCTTTTGAGTTAATCAAAGTATCAACTTTCACCGAATCGGTTTTCATAAGCGTTGTATCAACTTTTTCTTGGGCAAAAAGAGAGCCTGATATAGCACTCAATAATACTAATAGTAGTTTTTTCATGTAAGACTTTTTTATAATTCACTCAATAATTAATTGCTCAAATTTAAACAAAAATCGAGCCATAAGCATCATTTTGCGTCAATAACAGCAACCGTCAAACGCACCACACACACTAACTTTTGCTCTTCTGAATTGATTCTAATATCCCAAATATGAGTGGTTCGACCAACATGAATTGGTGTTGCTTTTCCATAAACCCAGCCACTAGTCACCGATCGAATATGATTGGCATTAATTTCGAGCCCAACAGCTCTTTGCTTTTCCATATCATCTAAGCACATAACAGATGCAATGCTTCCTAGTGTTTCGGCCAACACTACCGAAGCCCCACCGTGCAGGATTCCGAAAGGTTGTTTAGTACGATGGTCAACGGGCATTCGAGCAGTCACGTAGTCGTCGCCCACTTCCAAAAACTCAATTCCAAGGTGGTCACCCATCGAAACTTCACCAAATTGTTTTGTTAAATCAAACTTATTCTTAAAAATCATACTTAGCTAATGGTTTGTTATTTTAAAAAATTTCAAAATTTATAAAGACACCTACCTTAAAAGGCTATTATTTCGTAATTTTGCACCTTTATTAGTTTTTAGTCCAAAACTAAGGTTTGTTTTAGATAGTTTCAATTTAAAATACTGATATTTTGCTTACCAAAACAATTTATTTAATTCGTCACGGAGAAACCGAGTTTAATCGTCGAGGAGTAGTTCAAGGCAGTGGTATCGACTCAGACCTTAACGAACTGGGCTTTTTACAAGCAAAAGCTTTTTTTGATGCTTATCAGCATATCGAGTTTGATAAAATTTATACTTCAAAACTTCGTCGCACCGTCCAATCGGTACAGGAGTTTATCAATCTGGGGATTCCGTACGAACAATTCGAAGGACTCAATGAAATAAGTTGGGGAGAAAAAGAAGGAAAAGTACCCAATTACCAAGAAGACGAAAATTACCTCGAAATCATAGCCAATTGGAGCAAAGGAAAAACCGATATTCCTGCCGCACCTGGCGGAGAGACTCCCGAACAGGTAATTGCACGCCAGAAAGTTGCTTTCGAAAAAATAATCGAAAATACCGACGAAAAACTGATTTTGGTTGCCATGCACGGCCGTGCGATCAGAATCTTACTGACTCACCTGCTTGATTTACCACTTTCTGAAATGGACTCGTTTCAGCATAGTAATTTATGTCTCTACCAATTAAGTTATAACTATGATACCCAAAAGTACACGCTTTTAAAAGCCAATGACACTGCTCATTTGACCGAACTTTTGGTAAAATAATATGCCCGTTTATTGAATCATTTTTCCATTGATGTAGAAAACCCGTCTTTAGTGTCGGGTTTTCTGTATTTTTAGTTTGTTTTGAAATTCAAAGGGCTAGCTAATCGTTTATCGGCCCGATAAATTACAAAAATACTTACAGTACAAAATAGAAGCGATATCAATCTTGTAAAATGTAAGCCTCCAAATATTGCCTCGATGGGGAAAATGAGTGGCATGAAGTAAAAGAAAATTAAAAGTCCTCATCAGAAAAAAAATCAAGAAAATATTTTAAAAAATTATGAGTAAAAACAAACTATATTGGTTATTTCAGATTGTTGGGTGGTCACTTTATTTCGGCAACGAAATTATATCCTACACCATTCAATATGGCTTCGAAAATCAATTGCTCTTTCAAGCATTTGCCAATATAGTTTTGACCATTTTTCTAACCCATACCTTTCGCTACATCGTAAAACGTTATAACTGGATTACACTACCGCTTCCACAATTAGCAATTAGAGTATTATTGGGCGTTTTTGTAATGACCGATTTGATGGTAGCCCTCAACCTGCCACTCGATGCTAAGTACACAGGGCACTTAATTAGCGAACAGCCTATTCTTGCCATTGAGTATTTCATCAATCTCTCGAAACCAATGATGGTGTGGGTCTTGATTTATATTTTCTATCATCATTCAGAAGAAAAACGTCAACGAGAAATCGAACAGCTCAAACTTCGCACATCAATAAAGGAGACCGAAGCAAAAGTGCTCAAAGCCCAAATGAACCCTCACTTCATGTTCAATGCACTGAATAGCATCAGAGCATTGGTTTATGAAGACCCAATCAAAGCACAGCAAGGCATTACGCAATTATCGAATATTCTCAGAAGCTCGCTCATTGCCGACCGACGTACGACAATTTCGCTCAAAGAGGAACTCCGCACGATTGAAGATTATCTGGCTCTCGAAAAAGTACGTTACGAAGAACGCCTCCAATCAAAATGGGACATTGATGATAATACGTTGGGGATTCAAGTTCCACCGATGATGCTCCAAACTTTGGTAGAAAACGCCATCAAACACGGTGTTCAAAAAGCCATCGGTTGGGGTTTTGTAGAAATCAATACCAGCATTATCGAAGATAAACTGTATATAAAAATCAGAAATACTGGCCAACTCCACAGCACTGATTCTGACTCAGAATCGGGTGGTTTTGGTTTAAAAAATACAGTACAACGCCTTGATATTCTTTACGGAGCCGATGCTTCTTTTAAGATTTATCAAGAAGATAACCTAACCGTTTGTGCTGAAATTGTAATTCCAACAGGCAGTATTGATGTAAAAAACAATAATATCCCGCTTGAATCTTCAACTATTCGGGCGGCGAGCTGAAGCTTGTTACTGGTGGATTGGTTATTTGTTATTGGTAAATTTGTTAGTCGAAACTTTTATGCAATCTACCTTTAGCTATTCCCACGTAAACAGAATACCAATAACCAGTTCACCAATAACCAGTAAACCAATAACTAATTCCCAAATAACAAATCACCAAATGAAAGCACTTATCGTAGATGACGAACGCTTGGCTCGAAACGAACTTCGTCGTTTGTTAGAAAATTTTCCAAAAATCGAAATTATTGGTGAAGCAGCCAATGCCGACGAAGCCCTCAATCTGATTGATGAATTATCGCCTGATTTGTTATTCTTAGATATACAGATGCCAGGAAAAAATGGTTTTCAGCTTCTTGAAGCCATTGAAGGAAAAGTGCCAGAGGTTATCTTCACAACTGCTTACGACGAGTACGCACTTAAGGCATTTGAGTTTAACGCCCTTGATTACTTAATGAAACCCGTCGATATGCAACGCTTAGCCGAAGCAATTCAGCGTGTAGAAGAAGAGCAAATCCATGAGGTTGAGCGTAAAGAAGGTATTAAACTATTGGGCGAAGCAGACCAAGTTTTTGTGAAAGATGGCGAAAAATGTTGGTTCGTAAAACTCGGAAAAGTGCGTTTGTTTGAATCAATGGGTAATTACGTGCGTTTGCACTTCGACGACCAAAAACCTATGATTCTGAAATCGTTAAACAGCCTCGAAGAGCGTCTCGACCCAAAAATATATTTCCGTGCTAATCGCAAACACATCATTAATTTAGCTTGGATTGACAAAATTGAGCCGTGGTTTTCGGGTGGACTTTTGGTCACTCTCAAAACTACCGATAAAGGCACAACTACCGAAAAAATTGAAATTTCTCGCCGCCAAGCAATCAAATTCAAAGATTTGATGTCGTTATAATCAATATTTTATCGACGTGTAGAGACAGGGCATACCCTGTCTCTACCTAATCTCCCTCCTATCTATTTTTATTTAGCAATAAATTCTTAAAATACCCACCTCAATACTCACCTTTTTGTTGTAGATTTTCTTAGATTTGTCCAACTCAACGAACATCGAAGATAACAATGACAGCAAAATCAAATTTAGACAAACTCGAAATTCTTAACCGCAAAAATGAAGAAGCACTTTTGGGTGGAGGCGAGAAAAGAATTGAAGCTCAACATAAAAAAGGAAAACTCACCGCTCGTGAACGCATCGAACTCTTGCTCGATGAAGGAACATTTGAAGAAATCGGCAAGTTTGTGATGCACCGCAGCAAAGACTTCGGCCTAGATAAAGAATATTATCTGGGTGATGGTGTAGTGACCGGCTACGGCACAATTTCGGGACGTTTGGTCTATGTTTTTGCCCAAGATTTTACGGTTTTTGGCGGTTCACTTTCTGAAACTTACGCCGAAAAAATCTGTAAAATCATGGATATGGCCATGAAAAATGGTGCTCCAGTCATTGGCTTGAACGATTCGGGCGGAGCAAGAATCCAAGAAGGTGTAAACTCATTGGCTGGCTATGCCGATATTTTTTACAGAAATACACTCGCATCGGGCGTAATTCCTCAGATTTCGGCCATCATGGGGCCATGTGCGGGTGGAGCAGTATATTCACCAGCACTGACAGATTTCGTGATGATGGTCGAAAATACTTCGTATATGTTTGTAACAGGGCCAAACGTAGTAAAAACCGTTACTCACGAAGACGTAAGCTCAGAAGAACTCGGCGGTGCAATGACCCACGCTACAAAATCGGGTGTTACACATTTCGTATCCGCCAATGAAATTGAGTGCATCAACGACATCAAAAAACTCTTTAGCTACATTCCTTCTAACTGCGAAGAACAACCTCCTTTTGTGCCTTATGAATCGAACGGCAACGAAAAACGTCCAGAATTAAACAAATTAATGCCCGAAAATCCCAATCAACCCTACGATATGCGTGAAGTTGTGGAGCAGTTGGTCGACGAAGGCAGTTTTTTTGAAGTACATAAAAACTTTGCCGAAAATATTGTCGTTGGTTTTGCCCGAATTGGTGGCCGTAGCGTCGGAATCGTGGGCAATCAACCAGCCGTAATGGCAGGCGTACTTGATATTAATGCAAGTTTAAAAGGTGCAAGGTTTGTGCGTTTTTGTGATTGTTATAATATTCCACTTTTAGTTCTGGAAGATGTTCCAGGTTTCTTGCCCGGTACTGACCAAGAATGGAATGGCATTATTTCGCACGGGGCAAAATTACTATATGCTTTCTGTGAAGCCACAGTTCCACGCATTACTGTTATTACTCGTAAAGCCTACGGTGGTGCCTATTGCGTAATGAACTCAAAGCACATCGGTGCTGATATGAATTATGCTTGGACATCGGCCGAAATTGCAGTAATGGGGGCAGCAGGGGCAGCAGAGATTATTTTCAGAAAAGAAATTTTGGAGGCAGAAGATTCGACAGCGGAATTGAAAAACAAAGTAGATGAATACACCGATAAATTTGCCAATCCGTACAAGGCAGCACACCGTGGATACATCGACGAAGTGATAAACCCAGCCGACACCCGTGAGAAGCTTCTGAAGGCATTTAAAATGCTCGAAAACAAGGTAATGAACCTACCTCGCAAAAAACACGGCAACATTCCATTGTAAGAGTTGTTTCTCATAATTTCCCGAAATTGATTATCTTTCGGGAAATTATGATTTTATTCTACAAATATGATTAGTACAGCTACCCTACAAGACATTCCAGAACTCAACCAATTAGTAAACTCGGCATACAGAGGCGAATCATCAAAAAAAGGTTGGACGACCGAAGAACACCTACTTGGGGGAATCAGAACCGACGAAGCAGACTTGGCAGCATCGCTCCAAAAACCAAATGTAACTATTTTAAAATATACCGAATCAGGTAAAATTATTGGTTCGGTTTATCTTGAAAAACAAGTTGATAAACTATACCTTGGTATGCTTACGGTTTCGCCTGAATTACAGGGCGGTGGCATAGGAAAAAAATTGATGCAGGCAGCGGAAAGTTTTGCCAGAGAGCAACAGTTAAAAAAGATTTCGATGACAGTTATTTCTGTGAGAAAAGAGTTAATCGAATATTATGAACGTAGGGGTTTTGAAAACACGGGCGAAACCAAACCATTTCCGATGAATGACCCAAAATTTGGCATTCCAAAGCAACATCTGGAATTTATAGTCATGGAAAAAACCATTTAAAATCAAACTTGCCAAAACGATATTCATTCAGTTTATGAAAAATACCACTCGTTTTTGCATAAAACAGAAATTTTTGCAACTGCAACTATTGTTTTTCAAAGATTATTGTACAAATTGTTAGTTTTTTTCGTATCTTTGCATACTTTTTTGGAAGACACCTCCCACTAATAATATATTGAGATATGCGTAAACTTCGTATTTTATACGTAGCAAGTGAGATAAATCCCTTCCTGCAAGTTTCAGAAGTAGCTGAATTTCTTCGTAAACTGCCGCAAGCCATGCAAGAGAAAGGCATGGAAATCAGAATTTTAATCCCACGTTTTGGGTCAATTAATGAGCGTAAAAACCGCCTTCATGAAGTAGTACGTCTATCAGGTATCAATATTACCGTTGGAGATGATGAAAAGCCATTGATTATTAAAGTAGCTTCGATTCCAACTGCCAAACTCCAAGTTTATTTTTTAGACAATGAAGACTATTTTAACAGAAAATACGTTTTCTTAGATAAGGAAGGAAGTTTCTATGACGATAACGATGAAAGAACGATTTTCTTTTGTAAAGGCGTATTAGAAACTGTTAAAAAACTCGGTTGGGCTCCTGACATTGTGCATTGCACGGATTGGATGACTTCTTTGATTCCGTTGTATTTGAAAACCACTTATAAAAACGACCCTGTTTTTAAGGACACTAAGTCAGTTTTCACGGTCTACAACAATACTTTTGATCATAAATTTGATGAAGATATAGTTGAAAAAGCCAAATCAATGGATGTTTCTGATGAGAACTTAGCCAATCTGCGTTCGGCAGATTTTGAGGGTTTCATCAAAATAGGTTGCGAATATGCCGACGCAGTTGTGAGAGCCAACGAGGAATCGAATGAAAAATTAAGTAAACTTTTGAATGAAATTGCAGCAAACACAATCGAAGCAAGCATCGAAGATGACAATGTTACGGAAACGTATTTTAACCTTTACACAGAACTTGTTCCTGAATAATATTTGGAAAGACGTAAAGTTTTTACATCTTATATCGATGCGGAATTTAGCGGCAATGCTACTTTCCGCATTATTTTTCTCCTGTGAAGATCCAATCGGTATCGTGATTGATACGCCCAGCACTGGCGGACAAATAACGACAGTGTTTACGGATACCATAAAGGTAGCAGCTTCAACCGTAATGCTTGATTCTACTTTTACATCGGGTCAGTCGGCAGTAAGTATCGGAAATTATAAAGATCCAATTTTCGGCCAGGTCACTTCCAGAACATTTGCACAAATCACTCTCCCTGTTCTTGAATCTGGGGCATTTGCTCCGCTAAAGTTCCCTGCGGCAGACTCTGGTATTACAGTCTATGATTCTGTTTATATCTATATGGCTCATAATGGATTTAGATATGGCGACTCTACGAAAAATTACAGTATGGCCATTCATCGCCTTACCCAAGATTTTGTAAACACAAAAAGATATACCAATGAAGATGTTTTAGCCTTTAATCCAACTCCACTGGCAAGTGGCACTTTTTCTTACAAAGAATTGAAAAGAGCCTCCACTTCATCATCTCAAGATAGTTTGCTAAAATTCAAACTTCCAACTTCACTTGGAAAAGAAATCTATGATTTGTTTTACAAGGATGCAAGTACAACTAATGAAAAATTTGTAGCAGCAGTAAAGGGACTAGCATTTATTCCGAATTCCAATGATCAGAATATGTATGGAATAGCACTGTCTAATTCGTATATCTTGCTTTACTATCACACTACTACTTCGAACGATAGAAAAAGTATTCCTCTTACTCTATATTCGCAAAGATTTAGTCAAGTAGTGGCAAATAGAAATGGAACTGTGCTGCAAAATCTAAAGAAATTGCAAAGCATTCCTTCTAACCTTACTAATAATCGTACCTATTTGCAGACTGGGACTGGTATCTCCCCAAAACTTACATTTCCAACTTTAGCAGCATTACAAAAAAATGCAAATATTCTAATCAATAAAGCGGAATTGGTTTTTGAACCAGATTTAGACCAAATCAACGGTAATTATAGAGCAACACCACAAGTGGCGTTGGTGCAGTTAGATGCCAATAATCAGATTAAAAAAACAAGTGGTAATTTAATCGAATTTGTTATATCTGATGGCCTTACGGCTCAATATGTTTCAAATTATAGTAGCACAACAAATAGCTATACATTCAATATAACTTCAGTATTGCAAGATTTAATATCAAAAAAACGAACAATTGAAGGCATGGCATTAGTGCCTAGTTTATTGAATACAACTAACTCTACCATTTCGCTTTATAACAGTGATGTATCAAGAGTTGTGATGAAAAATATCAAACTAAACGTTTATTATTCTACAAAAAAATAAAGAATAACTATAAAGACATGTAAATCCTCATTTGTATTTCAAATGGGGATTTTTTTTATGTAAATACAACGACAAAGTGGTAGAGTTAATAGTTGTTCATAACACTCATTCCTAATATTTTACACAAAATAGAACTATCGAAATTTTTAAACCATTTACTTAAAACTATACCAATCACATGCGGATGAGTTTTGAGAGGTTAATGACAAATATTCAATAATTTATGTATATTATTTTAGCTTTTATAGATAAAACAATGGAAAATATATTTACTATTTTGGGTCAAAAATTAAAATTTTATAATAACTATAAATTGAAAGAAATTTTTTTTTCTATTAAAAATAATAAATAAAGAATGTCGAATTTGCATCAAATAAATAGCCATTTTTTATATACATTTGAATAAAAATGAAGAACAAAACCCATTTCTTGAACAATTTTCAGAAAATATAGGCTTTTTTCTTTTAATCAATCATTTACCAAAAATAAAAAGCTTAGAGTTAATATTTAATGATTTGAAGGTTAAACTAAGCATCTAGATATACTTAAATTAGCAATAAAATGTGTGGAATTGTAGCTTATGTGGGTAGCCGAGAAGCCGCCCCATTAATAATCAAAGGATTAAAAAGATTAGAATACCGTGGTTATGATAGTGCAGGTATTGCATTATTGAATGGACACGGATTAAAAGTTTACAAAAAGAAAGGGAAGGTTTCGGCACTTGAGGCTGAAATAAAAGATAAGGAACTATCTGCAACAATTGGTATTGGCCACACTCGATGGGCAACTCATGGTGAACCCAATGATGTAAATGCTCACCCACACTATTCGAATAGTGGGCGATTTGCTATTATCCATAATGGAATCATTGAAAACTATGCTTCTATCAAACAAAGTCTTTTGAATAAAGGATATACATTCCAAAGCCAAACTGATACCGAAGTGTTAGTAAACTTTGTAGAAGATATTCAAAAAAACAAAGATTGTTCGCTTGAAGAAGCAGTCAGAATTGCTCTACATGAAGTTGTGGGTGCTTATGCAATCGTAATTATGGATTCAGAAAATCCAACTCAACTAATTGCGGCAAGAAAAGGTAGTCCGCTTGTAATTGGTGTGGGTGAAGATGAATATTTCTTCGCATCGGATGCAACTCCAATTATTGAATATACAAAAGAAGTAATTTATCTAGACGATTACGAAATTGCTATTGTAAAAGATAATGAACTGATTGTCAAGAATTTATCGAACGAAGAAATTGACCCTTATATTCAGACTGTTGAACTCGAACTCGAAGCGATTGAAAAAGGTGGCTACGAACATTTCATGCTGAAAGAAATTTTCGAGCAACCCCGTTCGATTGCCGATTCGATGCGTGGGCGTATCAATCCGGAAGATGCCACACTACTTTTAGGAGGATTGGGTAGTTATCTCGACAAAATCGCTAAAACCAAGCGTATTGTAATTGTTGCCTGTGGTACTTCGTGGCACGCAGGTTTGGTCGGAGAGTATTTATTGGAAGAATTGGCTCGAATCAACGTAGAAGTTGAATACGCATCAGAGTTCCGTTATAGAAACCCTATCATTAAAGAGGGCGATATTGTAATTGCAATTTCACAATCTGGTGAAACGGCCGATACTATGGCCGCTTTGGAATTGGCCAAGTCGAAAGGTGCAATAATTTTAGGTGTTTGTAATGTGGTAGGTTCTTCTATTGCACGCATTACTCACGCGGGTGTTTATACACACGCTGGCCCTGAAATCGGTGTGGCAAGTACGAAAGCCTTTACCGCTCAAGTTACCGTTCTCTCTTTAATAGCCATTGCTGTGGCTCAGAAAAAAGGCACAATCAGCAATGAATTGTATAGAGAATTAATCTTTGGATTAGACGCGATTCCGGCCAAAGTAGAAAAGATTTTAAAGAATGTTGACAAAGTAAAAGATATTTCAAAACTATTCACTTTCGCTTCAAATTTTATCTTTTTGGGTCGTGGATTGAACTTCCCAGTTGCTTTAGAAGGAGCATTGAAATTGAAAGAGATTTCTTACATTCATGCAGAAGGCTATCCTGCTGCTGAAATGAAACACGGGCCAATTGCCTTAATTGATGAAGATATGCCTGTGGTGTTTATTGCGATTAAGGATAGTTCTTACGAAAAAATTGTATCGAATATTCAAGAAGTAAAAGCCCGTAAAGGTAGGGTAATTGCGATTGTAACCGAAGGAGATACTCAAATACCAAGTATGGTTGACTTTACGATTGAAGTACCTCGCACCAACGAGTTACTTTCTCCGCTATTGACTTCTATACCATTACAGTTAATATCCTATTATATTGCTGTACTTCGTGGTAGAAACGTTGACCAACCTCGTAACTTAGCGAAATCGGTAACGGTGGAGTAAAATATTTGAACGCAGATATTTATGATTTTTATGATTAAAGTATGACTTTCTTATTGGCATAAATATCTGCGTTTCTTCAAGAAATTGCTTTTATGGTAATCACTACTGATTTTGAGGTTGGGGTTTTACTAATATCGGCGTAGCTATCAATCGGTACTAAAACATTGGCTTCGGGGAAGTACGTGGCTACGCATTTTCTTGGAATATTATAGGGCACAATGATAAATTTTTCAGCAACTCGCTCAACTCCTCCGTGATTGTTATACAGATTCACCACTTGATATTTTTCAAAATTGGCTTCCTGCATGTCGGTTTCGTTCATCATAATGATTCTTCTTTCATTATAAATACCTCGATAACGGTCGTCTAAACCATAAATGGTCGTATTGAACTGGTCATGGCTGCGAATAGTCATCATCAAATACTCGCCCTCTGCCAATTTTATACTTTCTAATGGATTGATAGTAAATTTAGCTTTTTGTGTATCGGTGCTAAATTTTCTTTCACGTGGTGGGTTCGGTAAATAAAAACCGCCATCATTACGAACACGAACATTATAATTTTCAAAACCTGCTATTGATTGCTCAATTAAATCTCTGATATTATCATAATTGGCTATTAGAGAATCCCAGTTTACCTCACCCCCAACCCCTCTCCTAATGGAGAGGGGAGTTTTTATTTTCAGAGTAGCTTTTGCGATTCCTGCAACGATGGCTGGCTCAGACAATAAATGTTCGGAAATTGGCTCTAAAACTCCTTTGCTACTATGCACCACGCCCATTGAGTCTTCAACCGAAACGAATTGTACACCACCTGCTTGCATATCGAGGTCGGTTCGGCCTAAAGTTGGCAAAATCAAGGCAGTTTTTCCGTGTATTAGATGGCTGCGATTGAGTTTGGTAGAAATATGAACCGTTAAATCGCAATTTTGCAGGGCTTTGGCCGTAAACTCAGTATCGGGTGTAGCCGATAAAAAATTACCGCCCATTCCGATAAAAACTTTTGCTTTTCTTTCGGCCATTGCTTTGATTGCCTCTACGGTATCATAACCGTGCTTGCGTGGAGGTTCGAACCCAAATACTTTTTGGAGATTATCTAAAAACTCTGGTTTGGGTCTTTCAAAAATACCCATTGTGCGGTCGCCTTGCACATTTGAATGTCCACGAACTGGGCAAGTTCCTCCGCCTTCAATACCGATACTCCCCTTCAATAAAAGTAGATTAACAACCTCACGAATGGTTGGTACTGAGTTCTTATGTTGGGTAAGTCCCATTGCCCAGCAGACAATGATTTTTTTATTTTGAATCAATAAATCAGCGGCCGCTTTAATTTCTTCCAAAGCTATTCCACACTCGTCAGAGAGCTGCTCTAAAGATTCATTTTCAAGGATTTGTATGTAATTCTCATAATTTTCGGTCTGATTAATCAAAAAATCTTTGTCAAAAACTTCTCCTGTTTTATGTTCAGCTTCGAGCAAAAGTTTATTGATTGCCTTCAACAAAGCTAAATCCCCGTTGATTCTGATTTGTAGATAAATATCGGTCAATTTTTCGCCACCAAAAAATACATCACGCATTTCTTGTGGGTGTTTGAATTTCAACAACCCGGCCTCGACCAATGGATTGACCGAAATGATTTTTGCTCCTGCACGTTTGGCCTTTTCGAGAGCAGAAAGCATCCGTGGATGATTGGTTCCGGGGTTTTGTCCGAGAATCATAATTACTTCGGCTTTCTCAAAATCATCGAGTTTGACCGAACCTTTGCCCAAACCCAAAGTTTCTCCCAGAGCCGAACCACTTGACTCATGGCACATATTCGAGCAATCGGGCATATTATTTGTGCCGTACATTCGGATGAAAAGCTGATACAAAAAAGCTGCTTCATTGCTTGTTCGTCCGGAAGTGTAGAAGATTGCCTCATCAGGTGAATCTAATTTATTTA
>NZ_JBMLRC010000360.1:0-1318 GCF_049241225.1 Emticicia sp. | reverse complement strand
CTCCGACTTCGTAGTGGTGTTAGTTGTTCTCTGAACAGCGGTGTTTGTATACGTCGTTCAGAGAACGACATTCACACCTACGAAGTCACAGACTTCGCAGAGCGTTTTTAGCACTAATTAATTTAGAAACATTATTATCCCAAACCTTAAACAATGAAAATATTAAAAATAGCCATCTTAAAAGATGATTTTGATGAAATTTTGAATGGAGAAAAAACAGAAGTATATCAAGATTTTATACCCTTTTGGGAAGAACAACTATTGATAAATGACAAAGAAGGAGTCAGATTCAGAAAGTACGATGCTGTGGAGTTTAGAAATGGATTTGAAGCAAATGTACCAACAATAGTAATAGAATGGAAAGGTACAGAACTCGAACTTTTTGATGAAGCACCAAGAGGCTCTAAAGACCCCGAAGATTATTATTTTGTAATCAATTTAGGCAAAATATTGGAAACAAAAAATTGTTGATTGTATTATGTACGTTGTTCTGAGAACGACATTCACACCTACGAAGTCGGAGACTTCGCAGAGCGTTTTTTTGATTGACGATTAAGGATTTATGATTATAAATTGTGGAATTTGAGAAATAAAAACATTCTAAAATCAACAATTTGTAATCTGCACTCTTCAATTTTTTAATAGCCCGAAGGCTATGGAGATTCGCAAACTGGGAAACGAAAATCTACTTAATCTTCAACTCCCGCTTCACTTCTTTCTTTACTTTCTTGCCTTTTCGTTTGGCTGGAAACCATTTTGGGCCATTTTTTACGGCTTCCACCACTTTTTGGGTGTTTTCTTTGCCGAGTTCGTTGTCAATTTGCACATTTGATGGCGTACCATCTGGCTCGACTGTGAGACGTAGCCGAAGTGGGTCTTCAAAGTGTAAAGTCGATACTGCACCTGTACCTTTGAGTGAGTTTCTTAGATAAGTATCGTAGTTGCTCCAGCCGCCCACGGGTACGGGGTCTTGCGTGGGTGGTTCGTTAATCAGAATCGTTTTTTGTTCAGCCTTTTTTGCTTTTGATTGATTATCCGCCACAATTACTTCGGCCAATGCACTGCTATTTTCCGATAGTTTTATTTTTCCTAAATCTTGGTTTTTTACGACAATTTCCTGCGGATTATAACCAATGGCATTGATTTCCAAGGCCTCCCCAATACTCACATCATTGAATTTGAAAACACCATTGATATCAGTTTGCACAGACTTATTACTATTTTTGAGGCTTACGATTGCCCCTACAATTGGCTGATTTTCAGTATCAAGAATTTGCCCAGAAAAAGTCGGTGTTTTTTCTCTGCTTGTCAAAATTAC
>NZ_JBMLRC010000359.1:0-4829 GCF_049241225.1 Emticicia sp. | reverse complement strand
TTAAAATCAACAATCGCCATCGCTTTATTAGCAACAACAGTATTCTTCAATGCAAATGCAGAAGATAAAAAATTGGAGAAAAACGAAACCTCAGCCGCTTCAAGCTCATTGGCTAACTACAAAATGAGTAACCTCAAAGTAGGAATGTATGAAGTAGGAAACGTAAACTCAATGAAATTGAATTTCACGCTTACAAAAGATGCCGATAAAATAGCTGTAGTGAAATTGATGGATGAAAACGGAACAGTATTGACACAAGAAAGAATTGGTAAAAAAGAAACAGCTTGCAACTTCCGATTCGATTTTTCAGAATCTGCCTCTGGTAAATATTTCATCGAAGTAACTAACGGCAACCACATTATCACTAAAGAGATTCTTAAAGGAAAAGGTACGTTGAGCTACTAAAAACCGCTCATCAAGAGTTTTGACCGATTGTGCTAAAACTCGAAACGTAAACAACAATCACAACATCTTATAATTAAAATATCGAAAAAGCTATAAAAAAATTAAAACTGCGGTTCGCCGCTCCAAAATTATGAAAACGTTAAAATCAACAATCGCCATCGCTTTATTAGCAACAACAGTATTCTTCAATGCAAACGCCGAAGACAAAAAAGAAGATAAAAAAGTAGAGAAAACAGAAACGGCTACGACCTCAAATTCACTACTTAACTATAAAATGAGCAACCTCAATGTAGGAATGTATGAAGTAGGAAATGTAAACTCATTGCTATTGAATTTGTCATTGACAAAAGATGCAGGTAAAATCGCTACCGTAAAATTAATGAACGAAAAAGGCAATGTATTGAGCGAAGAAAGAATCAGCAAAAAAGCCACTGGATATAATTTCAGATATGATTTCTCGACAATCGAAACTGGTAAATATTTCATCGAAATCACCAACGGTGAGTATGTTATTACTAAAGAAATCCTCAAAGGAAAAGGCACTTTAAGTTACTAATACCGCTTATCACTAATATCGACCGATTAGTCAAAACAGTGCAACGCAGCTAACAATCACAGCATCTTATAATCGAAAAAGCTATAACAATTACAAACATTTAAAGTCAATCACAAAATTATGAAAACGACAGTTAAAAATTTCGCAATCGCTCTTGTAGCAGGTGTATTCACATTCTCAACAGTATTAGCATCAGAGCCAATCGGCAAAAAAGATGAAAGTAAAACTGCCAGCAAACGCACATTTAACGTAGGCATGTATCGTGTCATTAACTCGATGAAAGTTAATGTTTTAATTGAAAAACAAGATGGCAAAGCACTAGATATCACATTAAGAAACGACCGAAATGAAATCATTTATTCGGAAGTTGTAGGTAAGCAAACCAACAAATTCTCAAAGAAATTTGATTTGACAGGTCTCTCGGATGGTAAATATCGTTTTGAAATCTCGAATGGTAAAGAGGTGATTTCAAAAGAAGTAAATTTAGAAACACACGCACCAACACCAGCAGAATATCGCTCAGTTGAGGTGAAGTAATATTAGTCCACGGTCGATAGTCGGCAGTCCATAGAAATGTTATCAGTTGTCTATCGACCGTAGTCTTGAAAAAATTAGTTAGTATTTAGTTTAGGGGATTTAGACAGCGTTTTGGAACTTTCCGAAACGCTGTTTTTTGTTTTCTGCCAATATCTTTTTACTTTCGTTTACAAATAATTAATCTTGATTAGAGAATAGATTTATTCGGCTTCTAAGTGTTTGATTATTCGTTACTCGTCATTCGATTAATTCGTAAATTCAAATTATTCAACCATTCCATTTTAATAAAACTCAATGAAAACCTCTTTCAAAACTCTACTTTTAGTATTACTCTCATTTTCAATGTTTTCTCTTACACAAGACAAACCCACTAAAGTTATTTTCTTTGGCGATTCTATTACGCAAGCAGGCGTAAATCCAGGTGGATACATCACCAAAATGAAAGAAATGCTCGAAAAACAAGGCATTAAAGATAAATTTCAGTTGATAGGAGCGGGTATCGGCGGAAATAAAGTGTATGATTTGTACCTAAGAATGGAAGACGATGTGCTTTCACAAAAGCCTGATGTGGTCGTAATTTATGTAGGTGTAAATGATGTTTGGCACAAAGCCAGCTACGGAACAGGTACCGATGCCGATAAATTTGGTAATTTCTACACGGCTCTTATCAAAAAAATGCAGTCGCAAGGTATCAAAGTAATCTGCTGCACACCAGCCGCCATTGGCGAACGCACAGACAATAGCAATCAACAAGATGGCGATTTGAATCATTACTCAAATATCATCCGTACGATTTCTGCCAAATTCGATTGCCCGCTCATTGATTTACGCAAAGAATTTATAGGTTATAATCTCAAAAATAACCCCACTAACAAAGAATCAGGTATCTTAACAACTGACCGAGTGCATTTGAATGAAATCGGTAATCAATTTGTAGCCGATTTGATGATGAAAGCAGTAGTGAAGTAAGTTTATTTAAAAAAATTATAAAGAAGACTTCAGACTGGGCGTTCTTTTCAGCGAAGTCTTCTTTATTTATTTCAGAGGTAAAACCTCGAAGAGGTGAAATGATGATAGATAAACAAGTAAATATGCTATTAAACAAACCCCGAAGGGGTGAAATAATCATAAACTATTTTCCATTTCATTCGCTCTAAATCACTATGAGAAGTCTTTGTATAGTTTTAACATTCATCAGTTTTATCTCAAATGCCCAAAAACAAATCGCTATCACGATTGATGATTTGCCTTTTGTGCAGGAACTTTCGCTCAAACACGCCCAAGAATCAACCACAAAACTGCTAAGTAAGATTAAACAACAAAAACTCACAACCGTAGGTTTTGTCAACGAAAATTCGGTTTATAAGTTAGGCCAAATCGACGAACGAGTTGCTTTATTGGATGCTTGGTTGGCTAATGGCCAACAGTTGGGCAATCATACTTTTTCGCATCCATCTTTCAGTAAATTATCGCTCGAAGATTTCAAGGCAGAAACCCTAAAAGGTGAAATTCTGACCGAAAAACTGAAACAGAAATATGGTCAGACTGAGAAATATTTCAGATTCCCGTTTTTGCATACAGGTTCTGATAGTCTGAAAAAATACGGTTTTCAAGCATTTTTGGCCGAAAAAGGCTATCAAAATGCACCAGTTACGATTGATGCTGATGATTGGGTTTTCAACAAAGTTTACATGGACGCCCTAAAAGCCAACAATAAAACTTTGATGAAAGAAGTGGCCGAAAAATACCTCAAACACACCGAAGCCTATTTTGATTATTACGAAAAACTCACGCAAGAGGTAGCTGGCCGACCAATCAAACATATTTTCTTGTGCCATGCCAATGCCCTCAATGCCGAGTATTTCAACGAACTCATTGATTTGATGCGAAAGCGAGGCTACACATTCGTAACACTGAAAGAAGCACTGCAAGATGAAATGTATAGTCGCCCCGAGCGAGTCATTACGACCAATGGTTTTTCGTGGTTGCATCGTTGGCGAATGACCGATAAAAAGAAAAATACACTAAAAGACCCCGAAATACCAGCCAATATTCAGGCTTTGTATGATGGGAAATAAATGTTAAGGTTTAAAAGGAAGGCTTCGTTCCGAACGAAGCCTTCCTTATTCTCTTAAATTTTAATATCAAAACAGCAATATTTTATCGAAAAATCTTTAATTTGCATCAGAATTCATCAATTAGGCTTCATCTATCATTATAATTACATTAAATCTCTTTAAAATTCAAAAACGGTACTCATGAGTCAATCTTTGATTAAGCCAGGCGTTGTTACAGGTGAAGCTTTGAATGCTTTGTTACGTCACGCCAACGAAAATGATTACGCCCTTCCTGCGGTAAATGTTGTTGGAACTAACTCTGTAAATGGTGTAATGGAAGCAGCTAAAGCTGTAAATTCGCCAGTTATTATTCAATTTTCAAATGGTGGAGCTTCTTTCTACGCTGGTAAAAGTTTACCAAACAAAAATCAAGAAGCAGCCATTGCTGGAGCAATTTCGGGTGCGATGCACGTGCATCAAATCGCCGAAATGTATGGTATTCCAGTTGTACTTCACACTGACCACTGTGCAAAAAAATTATTACCTTGGATAGACGGTTTGTTAGATGCAGGTGAAAAATTCTTTGCTCAACACGGCAAACCATTGTTTAGCTCGCACATGATTGATTTATCAGAAGAGCCTTTGGAGGAAAATATCGAAATCTGTGCAAAATACTTAGAGAGAATGGCCAAAATGGGCATGACCCTCGAAATCGAATTAGGTGTGACGGGTGGTGAAGAAGACGGCGTTGACAATTCAGACGTTGATAGCTCGAAACTTTATACACAACCTTCGGAAGTAGCTTATGCTTACGAAGAATTAGGCAAGATTTCTCCGAACTTCACAATCGCTGCGGCATTCGGAAACGTACACGGTGTTTATAAACCAGGTAACGTGAAATTATCGCCAATCATCTTGAAAAACTCACAAGATTTCATCCAAGAGAAATTCGGAACGGGTAATTTACCAGTAAACTTCGTATTCCACGGTGGTTCGGGTAGTTCACGTGAAGAAATCAGAGAAGCCATCAAATACGGTGCAGTGAAAATGAACATCGACACTGACGTACAATGGTCAACTTGGGAAGGTATCTTGAAATACTATAAAGACAAAGAAGGATACTTACAGTCGCAATTGGGCAACCCAGAAGGCGAAGATTCTCCGAACAAAAAATATTACGACCCACGTGTATGGTTACGCAAAGGCGAAGAAAATATGATTGCTCGTTTGAAAGTAGCTTTCGAAGATTTAGATTGTATCAATCGTAACGAAGG
>NZ_JBMLRC010000358.1:0-1769 GCF_049241225.1 Emticicia sp. | reverse complement strand
AACCTAATTTTTTCGAGGGAATAATTCGGGGAAAAATCACTCATGAAAGACACGGTGAAAAAGGCTTTGGCTATGACCCAATTTTCATGCCCGAAGGCTACGACCGCACTTTTGCTGAAATGTCAATGGAAGAGAAAAATCCAATCAGCCATCGAGGATTAGCAGTAGCAAAAATGATAGATTTTTTAAAACACGCATAAAAAATGAGCGAGGCCAGTGGCTTCGCTCAAAGAACTTCTCATAGGTAAAGTATATCTGATTGTCTCAGAAAGGTAATCAATCCTTTTTCTAATGCAAAATTGATAGAATTCTTCCAAAAAAACTACTCCATCATTATCTAATACTTGTGCTTTATTAACATTATATATACATTTGCTCGACGTATAATGATAATAAGGCATGAAAGTAGAATACGAAAAAATCTCACCCGATACTGGTAGTTCGTTCCGTCTAATACATTGGAAGTCAGAAAATGACCGCTATTTCTGGCATTATCATCCCGAATACGAAATTGTTTTTGTAAGAAAAGGTTCTGGAAAACTCCACATTGGCGAACACCTCAAAAATTACGAAGAAGGCGAATTGGTTTTTATTGGCCCCGACCTACCACACACAGGTTTTGGCTACGGAGTAATTGGTGAACACGAAGAAATTGTGGTGCAACTCCGCAAAGATTTTTTGGGCGAAGAGTTTATGCAAAAACCTGAATTGCAGCACATTAGGGAGCTTTTCGAGCGAGCAAAACAAGGGCTTTCGTTTCAAGGGAAAGCCCGAAAGATTGTAGCTGCTAAACTTCAAAAAATGCTTACGCTTTCACACTTTGAAAGGCTTGTTGAGTTGCTGAATATTTTTCATACACTTGCTACAACTAACGAATTTTCGGTACTAAATGCCGTTGATAAACGTTTTGATTTTAATCATAAAGATGAAGACCGCATCAACAGAGTTTATGAATATGTGGAGCAGAACTACCAAAAAAGCATTAATATTCAAGCCGTTGCCGATTTAGCAAATCTGACCGTTCCATCTTTTTGTCGATATTTCAAGAAAATTTCGCACATAACCTATACTGACTTCGTAAACGAATATCGAATCAATCAAGCTTGCCGTTTGTTATTTGAAAATAAGCCTATTGCCGATATTTGTTTTGAAGTAGGCTTCAATAATATTTCGCATTTCAATAAAACATTTAAACAATTAAAGGGCGTGAGTCCGAGGGAATATAAAGCCAATTTATAAAAATCATATAATATTGTTAAAGTTGAAAATCATTCATGCAAAAGGCTTCTAACATAATTTTTGTACTTCTAAATCTCTCTTTGTGTATATTGTATATTATCAATATTCGCAATAATGAGGTTACTATGGATGGTTGGACTTACATTTCTTATATCCTAATTTATGATGCCATATTTGTATTTTATTATTGTCAATTATCTGAATACATATTCCATAAAAATTTCATAAAAAGCTCATTTATAATACACAATGCTATTGTTTTTGTTCTTAAACCAGCAGCTATTACTATACTGGGATTAGTATTGAGTTTATTTTTTATCACTTGGTTCTTGGTCTTGATTAAAAAAGAAAAGAGGTAATTGTTTAAAGTAAGTATTGACCACTTATCTATAATAAGGTCTCTACAAACAATCTCAAATCTTTTCATTAATTTCGCCCTCGAAAATCAACAAAAACTTCATCAACAATGAACAACGCCTTTTTTAAAGTTCCATCGCCTATCAATGAGCCTGTTTTGAATTATGGCCCAG
>NZ_JBMLRC010000357.1:0-2424 GCF_049241225.1 Emticicia sp. | reverse complement strand
TGAACAACCGTTCTGGAAACAAAGAGCGTATCTCTCGTATCTTCCAAATGCACGCTAATAAGCAAAACTCAATTCCAAGATTGGGTGCTGGTGATATCGGTGCGGTTGTAGGTTTCAAAGACATCAAAACTGGTGATACTTTGACTGATGAGAAAAACCCAATCGTTCTTGAATCAATGGTATTCCCTGACCCAGTTATCGGGTATGCAATTGAGCCTAAGAAAACAGCTGACCAAGATAACTTCTCGAAAGCTATCACGAAGCTTATCGAAGAAGACCCAACGCTTACAGTTGAGTCGAACGAAGAAACAGGTCAGACAATCATCCGTGGTATGGGTGAGCTTCACCTCGAAATCATCATCGACCGTATGCGTCGTGAGTTTAAAGTAGAAGTAAACCAAGGTGCTCCGCAAGTTGCTTACAAAGAGACGTTGACAAAATCATTCGAACACCGTGAAGTTTACAAAAAACAATCGGGTGGTCGTGGTAAATTTGCTGACATCGTATTTGAAATCATGCCTCGTGAAGATGGAAAGCCAGGTTTGGAGTTCGTAAACGAAATCGTAGGTGGTGTTATTCCTCGTGAATTTATCCCTGCTATCCAAAAAGGATTTGAGCAAGCAATGGTAAACGGTCCATTGGCTGGTTTCCCTGTTGACTCAATGAAAGTTCGTTTATTCCACGGTTCATTCCACGATGTTGACTCGGATTCATTGTCATTCGAGATGGCTGCACGTTTAGGCTTTAAAGAAGCTGCACGTCAGGCTGGTCCGAAAATCCTTGAGCCAATCATGGCCGTTGAGGTAATCACTCCAGACGAATACACTGGTCCTATCACTGGTGACTTAAACCGTCGTCGTGGTATGATGAAAGGTATGGATACAAAAGCTGGTTCGCAAGTAATCAAAGCTGATGTGCCTTTGTCAGAATTATTCGGTTATGTAACTGACCTTCGTACAATGTCATCTGGTCGTGCAACGGCTAACTTGACATTTGACCACTACGAAATCGTACCTCAAA
Source organism: Emticicia sp. (assembly GCF_049241225.1). Lineage (NCBI taxonomy): Bacteria > Pseudomonadati > Bacteroidota > Cytophagia > Cytophagales > Leadbetterellaceae > Emticicia > Emticicia sp. The sequence continues at coordinate 1,404 of NZ_JBMLRC010000357.1, read as the reverse complement.
ACATCGCTGAAGGAATTGCTAAGAAAAACGCTTAATTCTTCGGTTGAAGTTTAATCATAAAAAAATCCTCTGTTAGCAATAACAGGGGATTTTTTGTTGGATAGCTGGGTGTATGCGATACGCTCCCACACTCTAAACTAAATAATTGAAGATTGATGATTAAGAATTAGTAATTTTTGATGGCTTGTCGCTACGATGTGAACAAACTCGTAGTCAAGACCTTTCCTACACTCGCTCAACAATCACTGCATAACCCATACCTACACCCACGCACATAGAAGCGAGAGCGTAACGTTTTTTTGTTCTAATGAGCTGATTTACAGCCGCTTGAATGATACGAGTACCTGACATTCCGAGTGGATGACCGAGAGCGATTGCTCCACCGTTTGGATTAATACGGGCATCATCATCAGCTAAACCAAGATTTCTCGAAACCGCCAAGCATTGTGCTGCGAAAGCTTCGTTGAACTCGATTACGTCTATATCGTTTAGGGTCAAACCTGCTTTTTGGAGGGCTTTTTGAGTTGCTCCCACCGGCCCAATTCCCATGATTCGTGGCTCTACTCCTACTACGGCCGATGATACGATTCTGGCTTTTGGTGTAAGATTATAGCTTTTTACGGCATTTTCTGAGGCAATATACATGGCAGCCGCACCATCATTCAAGCCAGAAGCATTTCCTGCGGTAACCGTACCGTTTTCTTTTTTGAAAGATGCTTTCAGCTTTGCTAAACCTTCTAAGGTAGAATTTCCTTTGATAAATTCATCTTTATCGAAAATCGTTACGTTACCTTTTCTATCGGTCAATTCTACACCAATAATTTCTTCGGCTAAAACACCACTCTGTTGTGCAGCAAAGGCTTTTTGTTGTGAGCGAAGAGCAAATAAATCTTGGTCTTCACGACTGATATGATACATTTCGGCTAAATTTTCGGCAGTTACGCCCATGGCATCAGTGCCATACATTTTGTGCATTTGCGGATTCACAAAACGCCAGCCAAAACTTGAGTCAAAAAGTTGCACATCTCCACCAAATGGTTTTGAAGATTTACTCATCACCATTGGTCCACGAGTCATGTGTTCCATTCCTCCTGCAATAAAAACCTCGCCATCGCCCGCTTTGATGGCACGATTGGCGTGAATTACGGCCGACATTCCCGAAGAACACAAACGATTGACAGTTTCGCCTGGAACAGTGTAAGGTAAACCTGCCAAAAGCAATGCCATACGAGCCACATTTCTGTTATCTTCGCCAGCTTGGTTATGGCAACCCAAAATCACGTCTTCGATGGATTCGAGTGGAATATTGGGGTTTCGTTTGATTAATTCTTTGATAGGCAAGGCAGCCAAATCATCGGCACGCACTGGCGATAAACTGCCACCAAAACTTCCAATTGGGGTGCG
>NZ_JBMLRC010000356.1:0-1822 GCF_049241225.1 Emticicia sp. | reverse complement strand
AAGTTTTTGCTGGTTTCTTCCCGAAAGATGCTGGTACCTTCAGCCGAAATAGCTATGCATTCTATTCAGACGTGGAGCTTGATGTTACAAAAGCATGGGTGGTTTCGGGAGCATTGAGATTGGAAAAATATTCAAACTTCACTCAAACGCCATTGAACTTTAAATTTGCTACACGCTATAAATTAACCGATAAAATTGCCATTCGTGGAGCAGTTAGTACAGGCTTTAGAGCTCCTTCGTTACAGCAAAGCTATTATTCAAAAACCAACACTTTGTTTGTTACGATAAATGGCGTACAGACACCAGTTGAAAGTGCTACGCTCCCAAATAATAGCCGAGCTGCTGCGATTTTGGGCATTCCTACGCTCAAACCAGAAACCTCTACCAATTATAGCTTAGGTGCTACGGCTCAATTAGGTAAATTAGAATTAACGGTTGATGCTTATCAGATTGCTATCAAAGACCGCATTATCTTAACTAATAACTTTACGGCCAATGGTGATGCCAATCTTGCAGCACAATTGACAGCTGTGGGTGCTAATACTGCTAACTTCTTTACTAATGCTATTGATACTCGTTCGAGAGGATTAGAGGCAGTAGCGGCTTACAGCACTAAAATTGGTAAGCATGGTATTAAATTTACCTTAGCTGGAGCATTTATTGATAATGAGGTAATCAAAGGTAGCGATGGTAAGCCAGCAATTAAGGCTTCTGAAACCCTCATCAAAAGTGGTCAGTTAGCTAATTATTTTAACCGTGAAGACCAAAGCCGCATCGAGGTAGCCAGCCCTCGCAATAAAATTACGGGAACAATCAACTATAAATTAGGTAAATTTGGTGCGATGGTTCGTATGGTACATTTTGGTGAAGTAGTTTATTTAGACCCAACAATCATTACAGAAGCTAATTTTGTGGTTAATGCTTTCAACAATAACACGCGTGAAACTTTAGACCAAACTTTTACACCAAAAACTACCACCGATTTAACGCTAAATTACCAAATTCATAAAGCAGCAAACATTGCGATTGGTGCGAATAACATTTTTGATGTTTATCAAGACGTACATAAACACTCAGGCAATATGTCTTTGGGTCGTTTTGTCTATTCACGTCGTGTGCAACAAATGGGCTTCAATGGTCGATTTGTGTTCGCTCGTGTCAATTTCAGTTTTTAAAAATTAGTAACTGAGTATAAGTAAAAAGCCCTTTGAGTGATAAACTTCAAAGGGCTTTTTTTATGGTTTTTTATGAATTCATTGGGTTTCATGATGTAAAAGAACGTCGGCAGGGTTTTACGTTAATACTCTCAATAACTTCATTTAAAACCTTTCTTGTTTAATGAACTACCGACACTACCCCTACAAACTCCCAATCAATTCCTTGATAATCAGTGTCATGTTTGGTTCGGCTTTGAAAGCTGCCGCTAAAATATTTTCGATTTCGGCTTTTTTGAGTGTTTCTGGAATACACATATCAGTAATAACCGAAATTCCGAAAACTGGTAAGCCCATCTGACGTGCCACTATTACCTCTGGCACTGTACTCATGCCTACGGCATCTGCTCCGAGATTTCTGAGCAATCTATATTCGGCTTTAGTTTCGAGCTGTGGGCCTGTTACGCTCACGTACGTACCGCTATGTACGCCCTCAATATCATTTTGCGTAGCAATGAGTTTTGCTTTTTCAATCATTCCTAAATCATACGGCTCGCTCATATCAGGGAATCTATCACCCATGATATTAGCTCCAACTAACGGGTTTTCGGGCAGAAACAAAGCAATGTGGTCTTCGATAATCATTAAATCACTTTCATGATACATCG
>NZ_JBMLRC010000355.1:0-2533 GCF_049241225.1 Emticicia sp. | reverse complement strand
CCGCTCCTTCAAACTCCATGATGGTTTGTTGGGCGAGTCTGAATGATTGCTCGGGACTTTTGCGAGTTGCGTAAATTATCTGCAAAGCTTTTGTCCAATCGTCCATAATAGCTCTTAAAACTGATTGAAATTCGGGCACAACTCCAACCGTTTCGAGGGTAGTGTTTCCTACTAAACAGCCTCCTTCTTTTTCCAGAAGTAATTTCCCCATTTTCTTCAGAAGTTTTTCCATTCGTTCTTCGGGCGTGAGGTTTATATCTTCGGCAATCGGGAAAACCTTGTTAGTCAGATAAGTATGAATCGAAACGAGTAAATCTTTCATTAACATTTCCTTACTCGGAAAATGATAATACAGACTTCCCTTGAGCAAACCACTGGCTTCGGCAATATCCTGCATCGAAGTATTATGGTAGCCCTTCACTCGAAAAACATCCGATGATTTTAGCAATATTTCTTCTTTGGTAATTTTCTGAACTGGCATTTTCAGTCGATAGCTCACGGACAACAGTCCGTAGTTTATTTTATTTAGGCTCAAATGTAAAAACTATTTTTTATTTACCAAACGATTGGTAGAATAAAATTTTTAACTTCAGCTTTTCATGGCATCTTTCACCAAATCACGAATCATTCCACCAGCGATTGAGTTTTGATGTAGATTATCGGGCGTGAGTTGAAAGCCGTGTTTGGCAGAAATTTCGTCCCAGCTTTTCCCCAGTAAATAATAACTGATTACCGAAAAATTGAGCAGTTTGTAGGTTTCTTCAAACGTATGCTTCAGCGGTTGCGGGTTTTTCTGCAAAAACTCTTTTTGTTTTTCTCTGACTGGCAAATAAATGAGTTGTTCATCGGTGGCGAGTTGCTTCACAAATTCGCTGTATTTATCGGCTTTCTGATTAGCTTCGTGAGCCAAATCCTCACCCATAACTGGCAATGACATAACTGCTATTTTAGCCTGAGTTTTAGCTTTTAAATGACCAATAATTGCGATATAATTCTTCTTGAAATCTTCAAAATTGGGCGATGTAACTTTGCTTATTCTTCCTAAATCTTGGTAACGTTTTTCCATTGTTTTACCCATCGTTGAGTTGACATCATTCGTACCAATCAGAATCGTGATAAAATTGGGTTTGCAAGCAATTACATCATCAATTCGGCGGAGTAAAGTATAAGTTAAATCGGAGTTTATTCCTGCATTAAAAACCTGATAATCAGTTAGCTGAGAACCTAAATCATTTACCCAATTATAGCTCACATTGCCGTGCGTATTGCTATCGCCAAAACACACCAATACTTTTTTAGAAGCATCAATCTGTTGCCTATTTTTGGCGTTTGGATAATTTTCTGGAATATGTTTCGATACTTTTTGATATAACCAAGCGTAGAGAAACCCAAGAATTGAGACGATACAAAGAATTATAATGAGAAAAGACATTTTGTAGGGTAGGTTTTGTTGAGATTTATGTAAAGTTAGCAAATTGTTTGGTGTTAAAAAGTGTTAAATAAACCATAATTTTGATTTTATGGCGTTAATTTCGTGAGATAATTAAAATAGTCCACAGTCGATGGTCAACAGTCGACAGCATTTGAAAATGATAAAGCAAGAAATAATTATCTTGAAATCTTAAAAATCGCTTTAATCCTGTCATGAATTTTCGTAATATCATCGTTGTCATGTTGCTTGCTCTGTTGGGTCTGATGGCCTTTCAGTGGTATTGGATTGAAAATGCGATTGCCGTTAAAAAAGAACAGTTTGACCGTGATGTGAACGATGCCATGCTGGCGACTGTCAAAAAAATTGAAAAGCAAGAGGTTATTTTCTTGGCAAATCAGCAAATGAAAGCCCAAGAACAGCAAAAACTCTTGGCGATTACGCAAAAAAAGATTCAAAGGAAAAGAAAACCTCGACCTTCGGTTCAAGAAACCCAAAGTGAAGAAGTGCTAGTAAATGTTGAAAACTCTGACAAGGAAAGACATAATGTGGTGCTTTTGCCCAAAGGCATGACTAACCACACAATTACGATTGCTCCGTCGGATATTTTTTGGGCAGAACCAACTTTTGAGATTCCTGAACGCCAAATGGGACTAATAAAAGATATGCTCGAAGAGCAAAACTTGGCTTGGGAAGAACTCACACAACCTACACGCTCATTGCTGATGCGTCAGCGTAGTGTAGAAGATTTAGTTAGCGAAATCAATCGTCAGGTTATACAATTAAGTCGTAATCGACGAAATCGAGAACCTAATAATCTCAGAGTAAATATTGAAAATCAACAAGGCATAGTTACTTATAAATATTTCTACGATAACTCTCAAGCGGCAGATTCGCTAAAATTTACAGCAAAAACATACAATAAAGTAGATAGACCAATTGAAATTAAGCGAAAAAGTCAAGAAAAAGATTTTAATACCAATTTTGAACGCACCCAAAATAAAGCCGAACTTGTAAAGAATGTCTTAACTGATGTTATTCACGGAAGCCGAGATATTTATGAGCGTCTCGACCGCCAAACACTTGATACTTTACTCAAAAAAG
>NZ_JBMLRC010000354.1:0-1585 GCF_049241225.1 Emticicia sp. | reverse complement strand
CTTTCGTATCCCAAAGTAGTTTTAGGAAGTCTTTCAGCGGCATATCCATTCCTACATTCGATGCAGCAAGCGTAATATCTTTATTGGTTGTAAGGGCATAGACCTTACGAATACGATTCTCGGTTTTTGCTTTCAAACCAAAAATATCTTCCAAATTCTTCATGCCGATTTCTCCCAACCGATGTTTCATTGACTCAGGCACTTTGATATTTAGACAGTACTGCTGTTTTTCCTCTAATAAATATTTGGTTTGCTCCGAAACCTCCAAACACGCTCGGTCAGTAGGATTTGGGCGAGTAGTTTGATAAAGCACTTGGTACATCAGTGGTACTGTGCAATTAATAAATTCGTACTCGAAATCTGATTTTTTATTGATTTGTGGCTGTATGCCTTCTTTATGTGCCGAAACGGCCACTTTGTAAAAACTTTTATCTTCTGCCTGCCCAACGCCCATAGCCGTGGCACTTTCGGTTTTTGTAGCAAACTCGGCTTTGGTTTTTACGGCTAATATTGCCCCACTTTTGGCCAGATAAATTACTTCTTCGGTTACTTCTTCGGGCGACGTGATGGCTTTGATGTAGCCTTGTGGGTCGATGATAATTGTGTGAGGCATCAGTTGATGGTAAAACAACTGATTGATTGATTTGTTGGCATCAATCGCAATCGGCATCGAGGTTGGGCGTTTTTTTAAGAAATTCACAACTTTCCAACGCTCTTCGTCGGTTACGTTGATGACTTCTAAATCGGTTGGAAATTTTTTCTGTAAAGTAGCCAAATGCTCCATCGCAGGAAAACATGGCCCACAGTAAGTTGCCCAAAACTCTAAAATGACTACTTTTCCCCGATAATCTTTGATGTTTTTCTTGGTTGTGCCTTCTTTAGTGAGAATATTTATATCAAAATCAGGTACTAATGAGCCTAGCTGAATCGATTCTGAAACCGCTCCTTCTTGTGCGTAAGTACGCACCGCAAATGCACATACAATACTGACGATGGTTAAAATCTTTCTCATTATGTTTCGATTACGATTAAAATCTATGCAAAATTAAGCCTTTATTCGGAGCTTTTGCAAAAAATAATCGTTGGTTTGGGACTAAAATTATTAAAAATGCCTTATTTCTACCCAAATTTCGAGCAAAAACCCTGCCATTGAGCAAAGAAGGTTATTATTGAAAACAAACTTATGAATCAAGATATTTTTATGCGTGCATACTATTTTTTAAGAAATTTGGATTAATTTCGCCATTATCTATCAACTAAAAAACCAAGATGAAAAATACACAAGTAATACTTATTGCTCGACCTGTGGGAACTCCAACGGCCGATTGTTGGGAAATTATTGAAACAGAAACACCCGAATTGGCTGAAAATCAGATTCTTATTCAGAACCAATATTTGTCAATCGACCCTGCGATGCGTGGTTGGATGAACGAAGGCAAATCATATATCAGACCCGTAAAAATAGGTGAAGTAATGCGTGCTTTGGGTGCGGGTGTGGTGGTGGAATCGAAACACGCTGATTTTAAGGCGGGCGATTTTGTAACTGCTGGAACGGGTGTGCAGGAATATGCAATTTTGGATGGAA
>NZ_JBMLRC010000353.1:0-1276 GCF_049241225.1 Emticicia sp. | reverse complement strand
TCTGGTGTAATATCGGCTTTTTCTCCGAAATTCATTCCTCTTTCAACAAAACGTTGCTTTATTTTTTCGATTGTCTCTTTATTAACGCCGTACTCGCTGGCTTTGATTGGCAAGCCCAATGATTCGTAAAATTCGCCAGTTTTCTGAATCGCTCCCGCTACTAATTCGTCATCGGTTCCGCTCAGATTCCACACTCTTTTGGCATATTGAATCAGTTTTGCACGTTTATCGGCTTTTTTATACTGCAATAAATGTGGCAATACAACTGCGAGCGTTCGGGCGTGGTCAACGCCGTGGAAAGCCGTAATCTCATGCCCGATTTGGTGCGTTGCCCAATCTTGTGGTACGCCCAAGCCAATCCAGCCATTGAGTGCTACCGTAGCCGCCCACATAAAATTGGCTCGTGCTTCATAGTCGGTCGGATTTTCGAGTGTTTTTGGAGCAACTTCGATGAGTGTTTGAATGACCGATTCTGCAAAACGGTCTTGGATTTGTGCATCAACAGGATACGTCATGTATTGCTCCATTACGTGCGTGAAAGCATCGGCAATACCATTGGCAATTTGGCGTGGCGGTAACGAATACGTGGTTTCAGGGTCGAGAATCGAGAATTTAGGATAAACCAATGGCCCGCCCATTCCTTTCTTTTCGTGCGTCGATTTTTTGCTAATTACTGCGTAATAGTTCATTTCCGAACCAGTTGCAGGAAGTGTAAGCACCGCACCCAACGGAATTGCGGTTTTATATTTCTCTTTCCCCGTCACGATTTGCCAAGCATCTTCGCCTTCAAACGGAATAGCGGCGGCAATAAATTTGGTTCCGTCAAGCACTGAGCCTCCACCAACGGCCAGCAAGAAAGTAATTCCTTCTTTACGCCCCAACTCAACGGCTTGCATGAGCGTTTCGTAAGTAGGATTGGCTTCGATTCCACCAAATTCTACGATATTTCGGCCTTCGAGGGCAGTTTTTACTTGTTCATAGACGCCATTTTGGAAAATACTTCCACCGCCATAAGTAAGTAAAATTTTTGCATCGGCAGGAATTTGTTTGCTCAGTTGAGCAATCTGACCTTTACCAAAAAGTATTTTTACTGGATTTTGATATACGAAATTATTGAACATTAGCTTTTTGTTTGATGATTCTATCTATTTCAAACAAAGCAATTTTAAATAAAGTTTTCCCGACAAATATTAAATAACCACGGAGGCACGGACGGTTCGCCGCAGCGATTACACAAAGTTTCACAGAGTTTATCTCAGTGTTAATCTGTGTTCTC
>NZ_JBMLRC010000352.1:2283-7979 GCF_049241225.1 Emticicia sp. | reverse complement strand
GGGTCTAAGCAGAAATATCCTTTACGCAAAAACTGATACGGTGTGCCGAGCGTTGCATTTTTGAGTGCAGGCTCAACTTTTGCCGTTATCACTTGCAACGACTCTGGGTTTAAATATTCCTTGAAATCGCCATCTTCACGACTTGGGTCTTCTACCTTAAACAATCGGTCGTAAAGTCTTACTTCGGCATCAACGGCTTGTGCTTCTGATACCCAGTGGATAGTTCCTTTTACATTAATACCCGAAGTATCGTTTCCGCTTCGTGAATTTTCGATGTATGAGCAGTGAAGTTCAACAATTTCGCCGTTTTCATCTTTCACCACATCATCACATTTGATAATATAAGCGTGTTTTAAACGAACCATTAAGCCAGGCCCCAAACGGAAATATTTTTTCGTTGGATTTTCCATGAAATCTTCTTTTTCAATCAAAATTTCACGGCTAAATGGCATAATTCTCGAACCACTTTCGTGGTCTTCGGGGTTATTTTCGGCAGTTAATTCCTCTATTTGCCCTTCTGGATAATTCGTAATCACTACTTTGATTGGGTCAAGCACGGCCATCACACGAGTGGCTACTTTATTGAGATGTTCACGTACGCAGAACTCTAACAAACTTACATCAATCAAATTATCACGTTTGGCAATACCGATACGGTCGCAGAACTCACGAATCGCTTCGGGCGTGTATCCACGACGACGCATTCCCGAAATCGTAGGCATACGTGGGTCGTCCCAACCTGTTACGAAGTTTTCGTTGACGAGTTGTAATAATTTACGCTTACTCGTAATGGCGTAAGAAAGATTCAAACGAGCAAATTCGTATTGTTTTGAAGGGAAAATCTCCAAACTTTCGATACACCAATCGTAAAGCTCACGGTGAGGTACAAACTCCAACGTACAGATTGAATGCGTAATTTGCTCAATCGAATCAGATTGACCGTGGGCAAAATCATACATTGGATAGATACACCACTTATCGCCCGTACGGTGATGCGTGGCAAATTTTATGCGATAAATGATAGGGTCACGCATGAGCATATTCGTAGAAGCCATATTGATTTTGGCTCTCAAAACTCTCGTTCCTTCGGCAAACTCGCCGTTTTTCATACGCACAAACAAATCAAGGTTTTCTTCGATTGTTCGTTCACGATATGGGCTATTGATACCCGCAACGGTTGGCGTACCTTTCATGGCTGCCATTTCTTCCGACGTGCTATCATCGACATAAGCCAAGCCTTTTTTGATAAGTTTCAGGGCAAATTCGTAAAGTTGGTCGAAATAATCGGACGCATATAATTCCTCAGCCCATTCAAAACCAAGCCATTTTACATCAGCCTTGATAGACTCGACGTATTCGGTTTCTTCGGTTACTGGGTTTGTATCATCAAATCGAAGGTTAGTTTTTCCACCGTATCGCTGGGCAACTCCAAAATTCAAACAGATAGATTTAGCATGACCAATGTGCAAGTAGCCGTTTGGCTCAGGAGGGAAACGGGTCAAAACTCGACCATCATTTTTGCCTGCTGCGAGGTCATCTTCGATAATTTGTTCAATAAAATTTAATGGTTTTTCAGTCGCTTCTGCCATGATTCTGTAAGTGGTGATGTTGCTATGTTGCGAATTTAACTATTTTTTAAGTTTAAAGTTGGGAAGTATCCATTTAACGCAAGAATTTATTGAATTAATGAAATAAAAAATTAAAAATGTTATGTTTTCAAGTAGGACAGGTTTGCAACCTGTCAGTGTCAGAGAACTTGTAAAAACTATTTCTACGCATCGACAGGTTGCAAACCTGTCCTACATTTCTGATATTTACGACCTAAATCATCAACAAAACAATATTCTACATGATTCTGATTGCAGATAGCGGCTCAACCAAAACCGATTGGCGAATTTTAGACCAAAACGAAGTATTTGCCCAAACACAGACAGTCGGTTTTAATCCATATTATCAAGATGCCAATTCGATTGCTAATGAACTAAAAGTCAATCTTTTACCGCTATGTAAGAAAGAAGTAACACAAGTTTTTTATTACGGAACGGGTGTAACCAATGAAGAAAAAGCAGGCATAATTAAGGAGGCTATTTTGAAAGTTTTTCCAACTTGCCAACAAATCGAAGCCCAAAGCGATGTAGTGGGTGCAGCTCGTGCAGCATGTGGAAAAACAGCAGGAGTTGCGTGTATTTTGGGAACTGGTTCAAACTCAATCTATTTTGATGGTGAAAAAACTGGTTTTCAAGTGCCGCCGTTGGGTTTTTGGTTGGGTGATGAAGGTAGTGGTGGCCATTTGGGTAAAAGCCTGTTATTGAGTTATTTACACAAAGAAATGCCGCTCGAAATCAGAACAAAGTTTGAAGAACAATACGGAACAATGGACAGGCTGACGGTTCTCGAAAATGCGTATCATAAACCCTTTCCGAATCGTTATTTTGCGTCGTTTTCAAGATTTTTATTTGATAATCTTGAAGATGATTTTTGTAGTAATTTAGTAGAAAATTGCTTCCTGCAATTTTTTGAAAAATACATTCTGAAATACCCAATGTGCTACGAAACCAATGTAAATTTTGTGGGTTCGGTGGCATTTCATTACAAAGATTTATTGATAAAAGTAGCCCAAAGACATAAGTTAAAAGTAGGCAAAGTGCTAAAAAGCCCTATAGATGGATTAGTAGAATACTTTAGAGAATAATAATAAACGATATTTTTTAGACAAAATTCAAAGATACTGGTAAGATAATATAGAGATAATAAATAGGTGATGTTGAGGTAATATGGCGGCGTTTATTTTGTGGCCTTAAACCATAAATATCACTAATGTTTAAAAAATTACTCTTCACATCATTTATGCTTTGTGTTTTCTTTCTACATCACAAAGCAATTGCACAAACTACACAAGCCTCAATTTCGGGGGTGATCTTAGATAACCAACGCAAAGCACTCCCTGGTGCAACAGTTAAAGTTCGTAATGAATCTACAGGCTTCTCGACTGCTACTTTGACAAATGCTTTGGGGGAGTATATCTTCAAAGAATTGCCCTTGGGCGGGCCTTATTCTGTAAGTGTGACCTTTATTGGTTATGGAGACCAAAAACGTACGGGTTATTCACTAAATCAGGGTGATGCCATCAAAGTAAATCTTGAAATGGCTGAAAGTATACAAACCCTCGAAGTAGTCGAGGTTGTGGCATCCGGCTTGAAAAATAAAGTCGAGAATATTGGTGCAGCTACTGCTGTTTCGGCAAGATCAATCACAAAACTCCCTGTTAATGGTCGAAATTTTACTACTCTAATGGACCTTTCTCCACTCAGTAGAGGTGGTAGTCTGTCGGGGCAGTTGGGTTCTTCGACCAACTACACAATTGATGGTATGAATGCTAAAAACCCAACATCGGCTGGCTCTACAACAAGCCGAAGTGGAGCTCCTTACTCGATTTCGATTGAGGCAGTTCGTGAGTTTAAAGTTGTGACAAATCAGTATGATATTACTTTTGGGCGTAGTGGTGGCGGAACTGTCAGTGCCGTAACAAAGGCAGGTACTAATACATTGAGTGGAAGTGCGTTTACTTTTGGGCGTGCAAACTGGCTGGCCAGCCCGTATGATATTCGTGGGAATCGCCGTTATAACAATTACGCAACCTATCAGTATGGCTTCTCGCTTGGTGGGCCAATCATTAAAGACAAGCTTCATTTCTTTGTGGCATGGGACCACCAGCAAGACCTCCGTTCATTGGTAATTGCTGATATTCGATCGGAGGCAGACGAAAGCCGCTTCAATGTGACCAACGCAACACTTGATAGATTTGTAAACATTGCACGTAGTAAATATGGTGTTGCAAATACGCCGCAGTATGGTTCGTTTGATAAAAACCGTGGTTCGGATGCGGCTTTTGCTCGTATCGACTGGCAAATCAACAGTAATAATCTCTTGACGATAAGAAATAATTACACAAATGATAGAAATAAGCTGGGCCTAACGGATAATACAGCCATTAATTTATACGAATCAACGGGTAATGACTTTAACGTAGATAATAGCTTTTTAGCGACCCTGCGTACTACGGCTGGTCCAAAAATAACAAATGAATTAAAATTACAGCACCTCTACACTTATCAAAATAGTGCACCTGGCGACCAATTACCATCTGCCAATATTCCGAGAGCAATTGTCGAAAACGTAACTTCTACCATCGGTGGTGCCGTACGTTCAACTAATATTCAAATTGGTGGACACCGTTTTGCTCAAGAAAATTTCAAAAATAATGTATTACAATTGGTTGATAACTTCTATTACAGTACTAATAAAATAAATTACACTTTTGGGGCCGATTTGATGTACACAAATGCTATATCAAAATATGGAAGTGAAGTAAACGGACGTTTTCATTATTTAGGTATAACTGCCTTTGAAAACAATCAGCCTTACCGTTATTTCAGAGAAGTACCTTTGGTGACAGATCCACGTGTGACGAGTAATATCTGGAACTTAGGCATTTACGGACAAATGCAGACTAAACTTGCTTTAGGTCTGGATATGACAGCGGGTATTCGTTTAGATTACGCAAAATATCCCGAAGCTAAGTTTAATCAGTTAGTATTTGATGAATTAGGAATCCGTACGGATAATAAACTTCGCTCGTTTATTGTTCAACCACGTCTCCAGTTATCATGGGATATCAACGACCGACACAAAGATTTTGTTCGCTTAGGTGCTGGTGTATTTTCATCCGATCTCAATAACTATGTAGTTATCAATAACCTATATTTTGATGGTAATAATACTGCTACTGTCGATGTAAGAGCTCCGAACCTTCCAGTGGCCGACTTCAATGCTTACAGAAATAATTATGATGCGATTCCGACTTTAGCGGCTTTCCAATTACCTACAATCAATACAAACGGTACTGATGCAAGGGTTCCTGTTGTTTATAAAGCCAACTTATCCTATAGCCATTTTATTAACGATAAATTTAGAGTGGGTATAACTGGTTTCATGACTTTGGCCCGTAATAATTATGTGTATGTTGATAGAAATATGGTAACGACTCCTTATTTCACACTCGATAATGAGGCAGGCCGTGGAGTATACGTACCACTTAATACAATGCCAAGTAATGGATCAGGCGACTGGTTGCAGGGGCGTATCAGCAAAAAAGTGGGTCGTGTACTTGAATTAAACAGCACTGGCCAAGTTAATCAGTTTGCAGTAGTACTTGACGGTACTTATCAATATTTCAAAGATGGTGAAATTTCGATGAGCTATACTTTAAACGATACAAGAGATAACACATCGTTTAATGGAAACGTAGCAAATACCTCAACCCTGGTTTTACCGGTGAAAGATGACCCTCGTAATTTAAGCAAAATGACAGCTTCGGATAATCAATTCCGCCACAAAGTTGTATTTTATGGTACTCTTCCCACGTTCTATGGCGTTAGTATAGGGCTTCGTTATTCAGGTATTGGCGGCACGCGTTACACCTTGCTATCTGGTACAAATAGTAATGCCGATTTCGTGGCGGGACAGAACGATTTGGCTTATATTTTCGATATAAATAACCCAAGCGTGCCACAAAACGTACGTACTGGCTTACAAGCAGTACTCGACAACCCGAACGCCAGCCAAAGTATCAAAGATTATATTACCAAATATATGGGACAAATAGCTGAGCGTAATGGAGGTATTAATGGTTTCTT
>NZ_JBMLRC010000352.1:0-2183 GCF_049241225.1 Emticicia sp. | reverse complement strand
GCATAAAGCACATCATTTTCATAAACATAGATTCTCGAATCATAATCATCGGTATTATAATAAGCAATTCTGCCTTTGAGTTGTAGCTTTCGGATTGAACCTTCGAGGTCTTGCATAATCGCATAACCTTTTGATTGTGAGCGAGTTGCGTATTGATAAGTATTCAACTGCACACGGGTTTGGGTCTTGAAAACCCGATTGACCGAATATTCAAAGTTTGCCAAAATACTTTGCCGCACTACGTTTACTACTACATCGGTCACCGTTGCATTATTCGGCAAGTTTTTACCTTTGTGTTCTTCGTGATACTGCACATAAAACAAGGCTTTTTTATTCGGCTGATAAGTCATTCGGAGTAAATAATCGAAACCGCCAGAAGGAGCATCGACCAAATATCTGAGCCACGGAAACTGAAAACGGTCATAGAAAGCACTGAAAGTCAAGCCTTTTTTGGGTGAATATTTCAGCCCCCAATAAATACCACGTTCGTTGATATTTCTACTTCCCTCACTCAGCCCGTTGGCATAAAAACTATGAAAATTTTTATCGAAATTTCTGATATTTACTGCCCATTCAACTTGTCGGCTGAGTGCAGCCACAAAACCACCAATCGCCCCAATGCCGCCGCTACTTGAGCGAGCCGCTTCGCCAAAGAAATTGAAGTTTTGCCAAGTATAAGTAAAGTTTGTACCAATGACCAAGTTTTGTTTCCCCGAAAACTCAAATTTATTATACAAAACTGGGTTCCGTTGCAGCATTGCATCAAATTGTGTATTGAGTAAAGTTGCTCCAATTTGACCATTTTTTAGCTGAAAAGTGGCATTTACGCCAATATTTTGCTCAGTTAATTGATTTTTCCGAGCCAATTCGGTTTCGGTTCGGTGGTAGCCACCCGTTAGAACCGAACTGAAATAATCTTCCCGTTCGCCGTTATCATCGCTGATGTTGGCATCTCGTTTGGTGTATGAATAAAAGCCTGTTAAGTCGATTTTGCCAAATTGATAAGTGGCGGCTGCTCCTCTGAAATAGCCACCTTCGAGCAACGAACCGTAAGGACGAACCCCCAAATTACTGCGGCGAGTGGTAGCAATGGCTTCGCTACTTTTGCCCAACGAAAACCCAGCCGACATGATTAAACCTTGCCCAAATTGTGCTTGATAATCGCCTAACACTAAGTTTTTGAGTTTACCTTTATTACGAAGTTGAAAATGAAATGTGTAGAAATCGAGGTAGTTTTTTTCGCCAGCGTCTTTTTCTACAATAAAACCTACTTGAAAATCTTTCGGGTGGCTCAGGCGATAGCGGGCGTAAAGATGCTGTGGAGAACCCAAATATTTTCCTTCTTCAAAACCCCTTGATTTTTCTAAAACCTGCGAATTTCGCAACACAAAATAATGGTCAGTAGCATTGCTTAGCCGATTTTTTAAATCTCCGACCGAAAATTTATATTTTATATCAACGAAAGGTAAGAGCTTGTTTATTGTTTCTAAATCAAGGTTTTGTACGGCTTGGAGTTCGTAAATGCTCAGAAAATCGCCGTTTTGTTCACGATGGTCGAGAATACTTTTAATCTGAACCTGTGAAAGTAAATAAAGCGAAGCTAAATCTTCGGCAGTGGCGGTATTTAGATTAAGTGGGTTTTGATAAAGCTGATAAAGCGATTCGTAGAGGTCTTCGTAATTAATATTTTCTTGTTGAACAGGAAAAACTCGCTGAATAAATTCATCTAAATTAATATCCGTTCGTGGTCGATTTTGAGCGAAAGATATAGTTTCTGAAAAAACAAAAAACGCCAACAAAGTAATTTTGATGGGTTTATTCTTAAAAAAGTCATTTACAACAGCTAAAAGTCGAATCATATTAATAGGTTTCGTCTTAGCAAATGTAAAATTTTGTTTTCGAGCAACCAATAGTTACAAAAAAATCTTTAAATATCTGTTGACTGCAGACAGTTGACTATCAACTTCTAACTATGATTTCTTCTCCAATTTTACATCAAAAAGGTCGCCCGAGCGTAAGAAAATGATTGTCACAAAAACCAGCGTCATTACTCCACCAAAAACTACCGAAGGTACAGCCCCAAAAAACTTGGCAGCCACACCCGATTCAAACGCTCCGAGTTCGTTTGAGCAACTCACAAAAATACCGTTTACGCCACTCACACGCCCACGCATCTCGTCGGG
>NZ_JBMLRC010000351.1:0-1315 GCF_049241225.1 Emticicia sp. | reverse complement strand
AATTTAAGATTTTAGCCACCAAAAAAGAAACGGCTCTTTATTATCAAACTTGCAAGCACCCAGCAGTTTTGTTTAAAATGATGGAAAATCGACCTTATGACCACATCATTTGGAAAATGATTCGACCAAAATTTGAAAAGCCGTTTGCCAATATAATTGAAATATGAAAATAATATACAAAGCCATAGTTGGAAGCCAAGCCTATGGAACAAACACTCAAAACTCCGATGTAGATTTCAAAGGAGTCTACGCTCAATTAGTTGATGATTTGATTGGTTTCAATTACAAAGAGCAAATCGAAGTTTCAAAAGATGAATGTTATTATGAGGTGCGTCGTTTTTTGCAATTATTACAGTCGGCTAATCCCACAATGTTGGAGTTGTTATACATACCCGATGATTGCGTAATAGAAAAACACCCAGCTTTTGAGTTGATTATCGAAAATAAACATCGTTTCTTGACCAAGAAATGTCTGCATTCGTTCGGCGGTTATGCAGTGGCTCAAATAAAAAAAGCCAAAGGTTTAGATAAAAAACTTAACTGGGAACAAGACAAAGTTGTCAGAAAAACGCCATTTGATTTTTGTTATGTGTATGAAGATGGAAAAACTACCACCTTGCTGCATTATTTGGATAAAAACAAGCTAAGCGAAGCACAGTGTGGCTTAGTAGCCCTTAATCATTTCAAAGATTGTTATGCTTTGTACTATGATTTTAGTGGTGATTTAGGCTATCGAGGTATTGTTTCGGAGAAAGGGAATGAGGTGAAGCTGAGTTCGATTCCGAAAGATGAAAAACCACTTTGCATCATGAATTTTAACAAAGAAGGGTATTCATCCCATTGCAAAGATTATGTCGAATACGAGACTTGGCTGAAGAATCGGAATGTACAGCGGTATGTTGATATTCAATATCATCAGCAACAAATTGATGGAAAAAACTTATTACACTGCCGAAGATTGCTTGATATGGCGAAAGAAATTGCTACCGAAAAGACAATCATTGTAAGGCGTAAAAATGCCCAGGATTTATTGAAAATCAGACGTGGAGAAATCAATTTGGCTGAATTTATGCAAACAGCCGAAGAAGAAATAACTGCATTAACAAAACTTTTTGAAGAAAGTGATTTACCAAACGAGGTTGATACCGATTTTGTAAACGCCTTACTTTTGGAAGTAAGAAAAAGTATAAAATGAAAAAAACTCCCTTTTGGGGACGGGCCGACGATTCGGTTGGGTGTATATGAAAACAATATTAATATTAAGAGGCTTACCAGCCAGCGGAAAATCGACTTATGCACGAAACCTCATCGACGA
>NZ_JBMLRC010000350.1:9860-21173 GCF_049241225.1 Emticicia sp. | reverse complement strand
AAATCAGTTTTTTAATTGTGAAAATAATGTTATTTTTTATCTATTTCCCCTCCTTTTTTCAAGGAGGGGTGTCCTGACGATAGTCGGACGGGGTGGTTTGTGGCTAAAAACTTATTTTGAAAGAAATCCTAATTCCTTCAACCACCCCGTCAAAATTCGATTTCATCAGAATTTTGCCACCCCTCCTTGAAAAAAGGAGGGGAAATTTACGCTTTACTAAACTTTACTCCAAAACCACTGTTCCTTCCAAATAATCGGAAGCGATATTAGGGTTATTGACCGACCATATACCAACATACGAACGATACGGAAACAAAAAGCGGTTATCGTTTAAAGCAAAAATGATTTTTTTACGATACTCGGCCAGCGTCTCCATCCCATTCTGCAAACGCATTTCGTTGATTCTTTGTTCATCTGCACCATCTATTTGTCGAAAAACCCACTTATTGAGCTTCGCAGCAAAGGGTTTGCCCTGCATTGAAAGCGACTCATCGGTCATAATCTTAAACACATGCCGAGCAAAAAACACATCGTTGCCATTGATGGTAGCCATGATGTGCGTAGCCGAATGTGGTGTCATACGCCCGTTGCGAACGGCTGTCATCAAGTAATTTGAAAAATTAATTGTCTGATTTTCGGGAGTTTGGCGACGAATAACCGTGTAGAATGGATACTGAATAATTGGCATTCCTCCATCTCCACAGCCAATTTGGTCTTCTCCCGGAAAGCCGTATCTATCAAAAATATAATCAAGTTCGGTGGCGTTTTGGCGGTCAACTTTCACAATTGTATCGGCAAATGCCTCTGCTCCTCGCACCCTAAACCACTGGTCACGCTCAACTATTTTTGTGAGTTTATCTTTTAAACCTTTGTTTATCTTTTGGTCGAACTCTCGTTTTTTTGCTAAATACTCTTTCTCAAAATTTCGCCAGTTTTGGTCTTGCTGAATACCTATGAAAGCGGTTTCATCTTTGATAAAATCAAGACTTATGCCTTTTCCTGCTACTTCGAGCAGATATTTGTAGGTATTGGTGGCATCGCCCAAATATGTAGCACAAACCGCCGCATTGAAATAATCTTTCATGAATGCACGTGGTACGGCCGCAAAAGCTTTCTCATAATTTTCAAAAGCATCTTTGTATTTTCCCTCAACAACGGCCAATTCGGCCTTATTGATATGCGGATAATACACCTTCACATAATTTATTTCTTGTGCTGATGCCAACAGACTCGCAAAGCCCACTACCAAGACAAAAAATAATCTCATAAGCAATCGTGACAAATTCAAAACCTTGATTTGATAAATATTTTTCATTAACGAAACTATCTTCAAAATTAGCATAGTTTTAGCAAAAAGAACGAATTTTAATGAAAACTTTGTTGTTTCTTAATAGACAAAAGACGTTTGTCATGAGATAATTGATATTAATTTTTACTGATGAATACAGAAAAATACGACGTAGTTATTATTGGTGGTGGGCCAATTGGCCTTGCGTGTGGTATCGAGGCACAAAAAGCAGGTTTGAGTTATGCAATCTTAGAAAAGGGCTGTTTGGTTAATTCGCTTTATAATTATCCTGCAAACATGACATTTTTTAGTACATCGGAGCGGCTTGAAATTGGTGATGTGCCATTCGTTTCAAACAACGCAAAACCTACTCGCAGTGAGGCTCTCGAATATTACCGCCGAGTAGCCATCCACCGAAAACTCAATGTTCGGTTATTTGAAGAAGTATCAGAAGTGACAAAGTCGGACGAGAATTATTTAGTGAAAACTCGCAAAAAAAACTATGAGGCTACACACGTGGTGATTGCTTCGGGTTTTTATGATATTCCGCAAAAACTGGGCGTAAAAGGAGAAGATTTACCAAAAGTAACACACTACTATAAAGACCCACATTTTTATGCTTTTCAGAAGGTTTTGGTAGTTGGTGCGAATAATTCGGCGGTTGATGCGGCTCTCGAAACTTGGCGAAAAGGTGCCGACGTGACGATGGTTATTCGGGGTGAAGGTGTGGGCGAACGAGTGAAATATTGGGCAAAACCCGATATTGAGAACAGAATAAAGGAAGGTTCGATAAAAGCTTATTTTAATTCGGAAGTTGAAGAAATCACGGAAGATTTTGTAAGTATAAAAACTCCCGAAGGCGTAGTGAAAATTGAAAATGATTGGGTGATTTCGATGACTGGTTATCAGCCAAATCTTGCGTTTTTGAAGAAAGTAGGCATCAATCTTTCAGCCGATGAAATCATGAAACCCCAATACGACGAAAATAGCATGGAGACAAATCTGCAAAATATTTATCTCGCAGGCGTAATTTGTGGCGGAATGAATACCCATAGCTTATTTATTGAAAATTCGAGAGTTCATGCCGAAAGAATTATTGAGAAGATAAAATCTAATTTTGAATGATTGAATGATAGACTGATTGAATATAAAATATCATTTTTGATTTATGCTGAAGTTATTTCTTAATTCATAAATCATTATTCCGAGAACTAATAAATATTCGAGAGCAACTAAATAAAGGTTTTCTTGATAGAGATTGGTCTGATAAGTGGCATAGCTAAAAAAAGCAGTGTATGACCAAAGTATTGGGTAACGAAAGTTAGTAAAAATGGCAATCACCAAAAGATTGGTTACATACCACGGATGAACGGTGGTTGCCATGGCAAAATAAAGCGTCAGAATAGCCAACGCTCCTACAAACAGATTTTTGCTTTTCCACGAAATGAGCAGCACACCAGAAAAAGTCAGAAATGCCATGATTTTTCCAGCTGTTCCGATAATATTATAACCAAAAATCTTGAAGCCAATGGCACGTACTAAATAATAAATGCTAGCATTAAACTCAAACTTCTGAAAGTAAAGATTTACACTCGAAAAGAGTTTTTCGATGAGCATTCGGTCGAGAAATGGCAGAAAAAATAATGCAGTAAATGTTCCAACCAAAACGGCATAAGCAATTCCTTTCCTCCAACCCAATTTCCTGATAATCAAAGGAATAAAAATAAGTGGCAGCATCTTCACACAGACTGCACATGCAAACAAAAAGCTACTCAGCACCAAATATTTTTGATTTTTCACCCCCACATAAAAAGCCAAAACTAAAAAGCACATCACTACTCCTTCAAAGTGTAAATTACCTGTTAGTTCGATGATGATTAGAGGGTTGAAAGCATATAAACGAAAGCTTGAAAAAATACTTCTTTGATTTAAGTTAATATTACTTTCTAAACTCCCCTCTCCTGCGAGGAGAGGGGTTGGGGGTGAGGTAATTTTAAGAAACATCCCCACCTCAGCCAAAAGAATAAATATTCTCAAAGCTACTACATTTCCAAATAAACTTCCTTGTGATAAAGCGGCCGAAGCAGCAAAAATGAGCTGGTTGAGCGGCGGATAAACAGTATAATAATTTGGAGAATTAAGTCCGTTAAAGATTACATTGTTGTCAACAGTATTCTGAAAATCAACGGTTTGAATAAAATCAGTAGGTAAAATCGTGTAAGGATTTATGCCATTAAATAGCAAGCGGCCATCCCACACGAAGCGGTAAAAATCATCGGATAAAGCAGGAACTGCAAACAACAAAAGCAAACGAAAAAAAACGCCCAAGAAGATTACTCCACGAGCGTTTTTAAATGTTTTTACCAAGAAAAAATATACAACAAAAAGTGCTGAATATAAGCTCATTAGTTGCCCAAACGATTGGCGTGGCGTGAAATATCCCAGCCAAATTATAAGGCATGAAAAGGAAAATATTAAAATTAGTTTTTTGAAACTATCCCGTAGGGATTTAATATTGGTAGAATAATTCATTACCTTATTTTTAGGGAAGACTTCGCAAGGGGGACGCCCAGTCCGAAGTCTTCCCTGTTTTCGCAGAAATTTTATTTCAAAACCAAAGCTACTACTTTTGGCTGCACAATCGCAAATTCGGCTACTTTTCCAAGTCCCGAATAACGAACTCTGAACCCTTTATTTTCAAGAATGTGCATGGCATCTCGCAGGGTCATTCCACCTACGTTTGGTAAATCCTTACTATCTTCTACTTTTTTCCAAGTAATTGAGTTCCCATTTTTTGATGCTTTTACCCAGCCTGCATTACTTGGTGCGTTTTGCAAGCCCAGCTCCTCACCAACCGTACGAAAATCTTCGGCGTAACCTGCTTGTTCTTGCACTTCGATTTTCTGAATATTCGAAGGCTTGTTTTTAGCAGGGTGCAATGCCACATCATACGCAAAAATTTTATCGGCAATGGTTCTAAAAACAGGAGCGGCCACATCACGTGCGTAAAGATTGACACCTTGTGGTTCATCAATGATTACGGCACAACTATATTTTGGATTATCGGCGGGGAAAAAGCCAATAAATGCTGTATAATATTGATTTTTCACATAACCGTTTTCACGCTTACGTGAAGTACCAGTTTTTCCCGCTACTTTACAGAAACCCGTGTTGATGTTCTGAGCTGTACCATTTTCTACCACACCTTTCATCATCTCTTGGGCTAGTTTTGCCGTACGTTCTGAGCAGATTGGCGTTGGGTCTTGGTTTGCTTCAAACTTCTCTATCGTACGGTCGGCTTCACGAACTTCTTTTACGATTAATGGCTGTACCCAATGACCGTTATTGGCAATGGCATTATAGAAAGTAAGCATCTGCAGTGGCGTAAGGCGGGTTTCGTAGCCAATTGACATCCACGGAATTGTTGTGTTACTGAAAGTCGAACTTTTACGATTCTTAATAATCGGTTCGGTTTCTCCTTTTAGCTGAAAACCTACTGGTTGGTCGAGTTTAAAACGAGTAAGGTAAGAAACAAAATTATCAGCATTGTTGAAACCAAAGTGATTTTTAACCAAATTGTAAATACCAATATTACACGAATGCTCAAAAACTTGTCTAACCGTCTGATTACCATGTTCTTCTGAGCAAGTCATTTCAGTTTTATTGTGCATGATGCTACCACCGCAAAAGCCTGCGTTATCATTTAAATCAATCCTTGCTTTTTCGAGCAAAGCCACCATTGTTGCCAACTTGAAAGTCGACCCAGGATCAGTTCCACCACGGACGGCATAGTTGAAATCTTCTAAATAAAATTTCTTGGTCGAATCCGAACCACCACGACGAGAAAGATTAGTAATTGCCTTGATTTCGCCCGTAGCAATTTCCATCACGATGGCCGAACCATATTTAGCATTAGTACTGATAACTTGATTGCGTAAGGCACTTTCAACAATATCCTGATAGTTTACATCGATGGTCGTAACAACATCTAAACCGGCTTCGGGACGCACTTCGGGCGAATCGCTCACGGGTTTCCAAACTCCGCCTGCCAAACGCTGAAAAAAGCCAACACCATTGCGGCCAGCCAAGTAGTTATTGAAGCTAAACTCAATACCAAAATCGCCACGGGTTTGGGTATTGCGGTCGAGTTTACCAATTGAACGCAAAGCCATGTCATCAAACGGCATTACACGGCGTTCTAATCGTTCAAACTTACCACCACCTTTCATTGGTCCTTCTCGGAAAAATGGAAACGTCTTGATTCGCTGACGTTCCTGATAATCAATTAAGCGATTTCCCAGTGCCACAAAAAGTAGTTTCTTTTCATTGCGGGCATTAGTAATAAGTTCTTTGTATTCATCGGCCGAACGGTCTTGGAAGAAATCAGCTAATTTACGACTCAAGGAATCAATTCTTGACTTGAAGTAAGCTGGTTTTGCACGAGTTACATCAATACCAACCCGATAGCGAGGCACCGAAGTAGCCAACAAACTACGCCCATCAGCAGCAAATATATTGCCACGTTGAGCTTTGATTTCCATTGGTTTACGCTGTACTTTCTCAACTTTAGCCATCCATTTTTTCTTCTGAAAAACCTGAATCACAAATATTTGAGCAGCAACCAGTGAGCCAATCAAGAATACTATTCCAAAAGTGACCTTGGCTCGCCACTGGATTTCATCACGTATAGAGCGTTTTGGTGCCATGAGCTTTTGATTTACGATTGATGAATGACGATTGACGAATAATTTGAATAAAAAACACATCATCAAATG
Source organism: Emticicia sp. (assembly GCF_049241225.1). Lineage (NCBI taxonomy): Bacteria > Pseudomonadati > Bacteroidota > Cytophagia > Cytophagales > Leadbetterellaceae > Emticicia > Emticicia sp. Next base: position 15,110 of record NZ_JBMLRC010000350.1, on the reverse strand, counting down.
ACGTTTTTAAATGATAACTCGTCAATCGTAACTCGTCAATCTTTTAATTATTTTACAACAATTTTTGTAGGAGGAGTAATGTTTTCTTCCAGTCCATCTTCCGATAGCTTTTTGGCTATTTCAGATTGCTTGCTGGCAAACATATACTTCGATTTTTGTGAAATGTAAGCCGCACGTTTTTCTTCCATGTCGTTGCGAGCTCTATCAATTTTTTTGATAAAACCTTCGTAGCTATGCTGCACATAAATATAGAATATACCCAGAATTCCCAGCCAGATAATTCGTCGGAGGGTTTCGGTAGGAAGTTCGTCACCAAGTTCTAAGCGATTGGTTAGCCAGGTATTGAGGCGGTCAAAGATACCAGTTTTGCGTGGCCGTTTTGGTGCGGCCTCAGCAACAGGTTCAGGACGGTCCCGAAAAGTATTCGTTGCCATTCCAGTAATGAGTTATAGGTTTATTATTAAAGCACGTTGATTGAGCTTTTGCTCAATAGCAAGACAAATTTATAAATTAGGTGGAAATAAAACCGATATTTTATCGAAATTTATTTTACGGGCATTGGTTCGGCAATTCTGAGCTTGGCACTTCTGGCACGTGGATTTCGCTCAACTTCTTCGGGCGTGGCTTCTACGGCTTTTCTCGTAATCGATTCGAGTGGTTTTTTGTCATTCCCAAAAATATCTTTTTCTACTTCTCCGCTAAATTTTCCGCTACGAATAAAGTTTTTCACCAAACGGTCTTCGAGCGAATGATACGACATCACCACCAAACGGCCTTCGGGAGCAAGCACTTCGGGCGTTTGCTTCAAGAAATCTTCCAAAACTGCCATTTCCTCATTCACAACGATACGCAAGGCCTGAAAAACTTGAGCAAAATATTTATTTTCTTTGCCACGAGGAGCAAGTTTCTGCAAAATTCCTTTCAAATCATTAATTGTTTCGATTTTTCGGTTGAGGCGAGCCGTATAAATAGTTTGGGCAGCGGTTTTGGCATTTTTTATTTCGCCATACATTCCCAAAATCTTGTGTAATTCATCAATCGAATATTCATTGACAATATTTTTGGCCGAAAATGGTGCATTTTGATTCATACGCATATCCAGTTCGGCATCGTAGCGAGTCGAAAAGCCACGCTCGGGCGTGTCTATTTGGTGCGACGAAATACCTAAATCGGCCAAAATTCCATCTACTTTTTTTACGCCGTACAAACGTAAATACTGCTTGATATTACGAAAGTTAGCTTCGATAAAAATCAAATTTTTGTTATCTATCAGTTTGGCTTGTTCTTTAGCATCGGCATCTTGGTCGAAGGCATAAAGTTTACCCGTTGTAAGTTGCTCTAAAATCGCTCTCGAATGTCCTCCACCACCGAAAGTGACATCTACATAAATGCCATCGGGTTTGATATTCAGACCTTCGAGACATTCTTTGAGCATTACGGGCGTGTGATAAACTGACATAAACTTTTTATATATTTACAATGTTGAAATGCAAAAGTACTAAAAAAATCAACGCTGGCAGGATTCTTCATGCAGCCAACGTTTATCGAACCAAAGAAAACCTTATGAAAACACTTACCAAATTACCCTTCATCGTAGCATTGATTTTCACACTGAATGCCTGCAAAACCTCTTCCGAGCCTAAAATTGGCACGTGGCGAGCGGTGATTCCGACCAAAGGCGGTGAATTACCTTTTAATTTTGAGATTCAAAAAGAGGGCGATGCTTACGCCGTGACGATTCTGAACGGTGAAGAAAAACTAAAAATGGATAAATCATTCATCAAAAATGACTCGCTACATATTCCAATCGAATTGTTCGATGCCGAAATTGTAGCAAAAGTTGAAGGCGAAAAAATGACTGGTTACTGGAAAAAAATGCGTTCGGACTTTAGTTTTTTACAAGGAGATTTTACGGCAGAATTTGGCAAAACCTATCGTTTTACTGACAAAACCGCTCAACCAGAAACACTTTTAGCTCCAAAATATAGTGTGCTTTTCCGTTCAGAAGATAAAAAAGACTCTACGGTTTCGGTTGGTCTGTTTTCAACAAAAGGAAATGAAGTAAGCGGAACGTTCTTAACCACAACGGGTGATTATCGCTATCTTTCGGGCAATATCATCGGCGATTCATTGAAACTTTCGTGCTTTGATGGTACACACTTATTTTTATTCAAAGCAAAAATTGATGGTGGAAAACTCACAGGCGGCAGTTTTTGGTCGAGTCTGAATAGCTTTGAATCTTGGGAAGGTGTAAAAGATGATAACGCCAAACTACCTGATGAAAAAACATTGACTTACTTGAAAGACGGCTACAAAACTATTGAGTTTTCTTTCTCAAACGAGCAAGGCAAGAAAGTTTCATTGACTGACGAGCGTTACAAAGGAAAAGTTGTGGTAGTTCAAATTATGGGTTCGTGGTGCCCCAATTGTATGGATGAAAGCAAGTTTTTAGCTCCGTGGTATGCAAAAAACAAGCAAAAAGGCGTTGAAATCATAGGTTTAGCCTACGAAAAAAGCACTGACCCAGCATTCGCTTACCCAAAAATCAAACGATTGAAAGAACGCTTTGGCATTGATTATGAAGTGCTTTTGGCGGGAACAAACGATAAAGCCGAAGCCTCAAAAACATTACCGATGCTCAACCATGTTTTGGGCTTTCCGACTACGATTTTCATTGATAAAAAAGGACAAGTGCGTGAAATTCACACCGGTTTTTCTGGTCCGGGAACGGGCCAATATTATGATGACTTCGTGAGTGATTTCAACCGCTTGGTCGATAAATTGGCTGCCGAATAAAACAATTTTATTTTTAAGGCAGTTATAAAGGTAAACAAATCTTTTTCTCCCCTTTAGGGGCTGGGGGTATATGACAGAAATCATTGTAGTAAACGAACACGACGAGGAAATAGGAACTGGCGAAAAACTTTGGGTACACCAACAAGGCTTACTTCACCGTGCTTTCTCGATTTTGGTATTCAACGAAAATAATGAGTTGCTGATTCATCAGCGAACTTCGCACAAATACCACTCGGGTGATTTGTGGACGAATACGTGCTGCGGACACCCCAACGCCAACGAAGAAATCGGTGCGGCGGCACACCGACGCTTGGGCGAAGAAATGGGATTTGATACGCCTTTAGAGTTTCTCTATAAATTCCAGTATCGTGCTGAGTTTGAAAATGGCTTGGTTGAACACGAAATTGATAATGTATTTGTCGGAACATACAATGATTCGTTCGTTGTAAACCCCGAGGAAGTAGCTGATTATAAATGGGTTACGGTCGATGAATTGCTCGACGATGTATCGAAAAACCCACAGAATTATACATTTTGGTTCAAAGAAATATTAAAAAGCGACGAATTCATGGCATTCGTCGCTTCTAATTTAGTATTAGTTTAAACACTACTACTTTTGCCATACAATCAAAAGATTTTCTTTCGCAGAAGTCTCTTCAAATATTTATTGTATTTTTGTGCTTTATCCATAGCCTTTGTTTGCATGAAGAAGCACTTTTTTGTTTATACTTTACTGCTAATTAGCACCATTTCCTTCGCTCAGAAGAAATCTAAGAAAGATTATTTAGTTACCCTCAATACCAAATACGGTACCATGCACTTGGTGTTGTTTGATGATGCTCCGCTTCATAAAGCTAATTTTATCAAATTAGTCGAGCAAAAATTCTACGATAGTTTACTTTTCCACCGCATCATTGATGGGTTTATGATTCAAGGCGGCGACCCAGAATCTAAAACAGCCAAACCCAATCAACGCCTCGGCGGTGGTGACGGAAATATGGAGCGTATTCCCTTTGAATTTAAACCTAATCATATTCACCGAAAAGGTGCTTTAGCGGCCGCTCGTGATAATAATCCTGAGAAAAAATCAAGTGCTTGCCAGTTTTATATTGTACAAGGGAAAAAACGCACTGACGAAGAAGTAACCGCTGCCGCCCAACGCAATGGCATGAACTACACGACCAATCAACGTGCCGATTACATGATTTTGGGAGGTGCACCTCACTTAGACAACGGCTATACTGTTTTCGGCGAAGCGATTGATAATCTTGATTTGATTGATACCATTGCAAAGCAACCAAAAGACTCTGCCGACCGTCCGAAAGAAGACATAAAAATGAGCATGACGGTTAAGAAAATGCGTAAAAAGAAGATTACTAAGAAATTCGGATATAAATATTAACCTTCGACAATTCCATTGCGGCTCCGCTCAGGTTGCGGAGTAATTTTGATATATAAATGAAGAAAATTTTAATTACAGGCTCAAACGGCTTACTTGGTCAAAAATTGGTTGAATTACTGCTAAATGCTAAAGATATTCAGATAATTGCTACTGCTCGTGGCGAAAATCGTCTGCCATTTTCTGAAGGCTACGAATACCAAGCAATGGATATAACAAGCCGAGAACAAGTGCAAGAAGTTGTGGCAAATGTAAGGCCAAATGTGATTATTCACACGGCTGCCATGACTAATGTTGACCAATGTGAGAGTGAAAAAGATGCTTGCTGGGCTCAGAATGTAAGTTCGGTAGAGTATTTAATTGAGGCTTGCTCAAAAATTGATTGTTTCTTGCTCCACGTTTCTACCGATTTCATTTTCGATGGAAAATCTGGCCCTTACAAAGAAGATGCCGAAGCAAATCCGATAAGCTTTTATGGTTGGAGTAAATATGCCGCCGAAAAACTCGTGATAAATAGTAATATTCGTTGGGGAATTGCCCGCACTGTTTTGGTATATGGTATTGCTCACGATATGAGCCGCACGAACATTATTTTGTGGGTAAAGAAATCATTGGAAGATGGCAAAAACATCAAAGTTGTAACTGACCAATGGAGAACACCTACTTTAGCCGAAGATTTAGCTAAAGGTTGTGCCTTGATTGCCGAACAAGAAGCCGAAGGTATTTTCAATATTTCGGGTAAGGATTTCTTGACTCCTTACGAAATGGCAATCATGACAGCCGATTATTTCAAACTCGATAAATCGTTGATTTCACAAGCTGATTCTACAACATTTACTCAACCAGCCAAACGCCCACCAAGAACAGGCTTTGACCTTTCAAAGTCTCGTGAGATACTTGGCTATGAGCCAGTTAGCTTTACCGAAGGAATCGAGGTATTGGCTGGACAGATTAGTAAATAAGATTGTGAGGCGAACCGTGCGACAGCAACCCCTATTTATTATGCAAACCAATAAATACGCATCATTCACCGATGAACAGCTTCTTGAAAAGCA
>NZ_JBMLRC010000350.1:0-9760 GCF_049241225.1 Emticicia sp. | reverse complement strand
TTATGCAAACCAATAAATACGCATCATTCACCGATGAACAGCTTCTTGAAAAGCAACGTAAGAATAAAATGGGTTTCAATTTATTTGTAGCCTTATTCATTCTTTTATTTATATTGCTATGCTTTTCTTTTGGATATTATATTGGAGCTGATGCCGCAACGGATGGGAAAGGAAAGTTTTATGTTACACCTTTTCTTTTTCCTCTTTTTTTTCTTGTACTTCTCTATTTTACGAGTAAAAAAGACCGAAAAGAATTTGAGGAAGAGGTAAAAAGAAGAAATTTATAACTCTGTGGGACGTCGCACGGTTCGTCCCACAGAGTTACAAATAAAATTTCTTCCAGCGTATATATTCATCAACCACATCCGAAACCATATAGCGGATGGGTTTTCCTGCTTTGATTGAATTTCGGATAAATGTTGCCGAAATATCAAGTAAGGGTGCTTCTACAAATTTTACTTTGGGGTGAGTTTTGAAATTATGCTCGGCCGTATTTGGTCTTGGATAAACGTAGAGTTCGTAATATTCGAGAATCTTATCGTAGTTTTTCCAGTTTTCAAACTGCACTAAATTATCTTCACCCATGATGAGCTTAAACTCATGGTTTGGATGGCGTTCGGATAATTTCGTTAGCGTATCAATCGTATAGCTCGGCTTCGGCATCGAAAACTCAACGTCGCTGGCCTTGAGTTTATAATTGTCCGAAATGGCTTTTTCGACCATCGTCAGTCGGTCGAATTCGTGCAGCAAACTTTTGTTTTTCTTGAATGGGTTTTGCGGCGAAACAATAAACCAAACCTGCTCCAGATCGGTGCAATTGGCCATTGTATTAGCAATAATCAAATGACCAACGTGGATGGGGTTAAACGAACCAAAAAACAAACCTATTTTCACACTTCCAATGGTTTTTGAGTAATCACTAATTCGTCTTTCGTAAATTTCTCGTATAAATCTTCTGCTTTTTGCCACGAATGCTCGATATCGTCATTCAGCAAAATCACATCAAATTTATTCTGAAATTCCATTTCAAACTTCATTTTGTAGATTCGGCGAGAGATACTATCCTCATCGTCAGTTCCTCTCGAACGCAAGCGTCGCTCCAATTCTTCCATCGAAGGCACTTTTACGTAAATTGCCAAGGCATTATCGCCAAAATACTTTTTTAGATTCATTCCGCCTTTTACATCGACATCAAAAATCACATTTTTACCTTCCTCCCAAAGTCGTTCGATTTCGGTTTTTAGCGTTCCGTAATATGCTCCAGGGTACACTTCTTGCCATTCTACGAATTCATCACGGTCGATTCTTTCTTTGAAATCATGAATATCGAGAAAATAATAGTCTTTGCCGTTTTCTTCATTGCGTCCACGTTTGTCACGTGTGCAAGCCGAAATCGAAAATCCGAGATTAGAATATTTGCCAAGTAGATGTTTGACAATGGTGGTTTTGCCCGAGCCAGATGGGGCACAAAATATGATTGCTTTACCTTTCATGGGAGATTAGTCGATGGTCAATAGACAACAGTCCACAGCAGAAAGAAAGTCAGCATGACTGAGGATTATGACCAGAAATTATAAAAAAACCATCAAACTTTTCATTTGATGGTCAAATATTTTTACAAATGTAGTACTTATTACTGTTTTAACAAACTACCGTTGGCTCACGCCTCCTACAATCAACAACTAAAAAATATGTGATAGAGTTTTACTTCAATGGCTATAAACCCTAAAAGTAAAAGTGTCAGTCCGATTTTAGCTTTTATATCAAGAACCAATTTCTCTGGGCAGCATTTTTTCTCAACTTTCACCTGCATTGCTTCTTTCACGCATTTTTCGAGCTTATAAGTCTCGATACACGGCATACACGCATCCATGTTTTGCTTGAAGTGTTCGACTTCCTCAGCAGATGCAGAGCCATCAAGAACGGCCTGTATCATCTTCATGCACTTCTGATGATTTTCACACTGATACTTCATTGATTTTTTTTAAATTATAGGAACTGTGATTTTCGTTCAAGTTCTGATGATTCTTAAAGTAATTACTACCTTAATGTCTCATTGATGATTTGTTTGAACAAAGGGACAACAGTAAAGTTTTAAAATTTGTTCATTCTAAATATTTTTTGATTAGAAATCTTCGTCTTCATCGGCCATTTCATCGGTCTTATAACCCATTGAGTTGGCATAGGTTTTCAATTTCTCTTTCAAAAGATTTCTGGCACGGTGCAATCTCGAACGGACAGTTCCGATTGGAATATCCAAGATTTTAGCCATTTCTTCATACGTAAACCCTTCAATATCACACAGAATGATAACGGTTCTGAAATCAACGGGCAGGCTATTTAAGGCATTGGCAACTTCGTCGCCAATCATATCCTGCACAGTTTCCGTACGCAAGTCGGTTGTGGCATCCATTTCGGCATCTTCTGTCGAATTATAGGTTGTCTCAACGTCTTGATAATCTACCTTTGATGGTTCTTTGCTTTTCTTACGATAATCGTTGATAAAGCTGTTTTTCAGAATTCTGAACAACCATGCTTTCGCATTAGTTCCTCGCTCAAATGAGTTGATAAAGCGAAACGCCTTCAAATACGTATCCTGCACCAAATCGTTGGCGTCGTCTTCGTCGTTTGTGAGGCGAAAGGCAAAGTTATACATGGAGTCTATGTGTGGCATAAACTCTTTATCAAAAACTGCGTATTTTTCTTTCTCAGAATACCGGACTTCTACTTCTACGATGTCTTCTTCTTCCATAGACCTAAATAATTATAGTCGGGCAAAATTACGATTTTTACACCAAGATTAAAACGATTTGTCAGAATACCAAGATGGAATTTTTAAGTTTCTATAAAAACACTTTTTTAATCTCGGTATATGGCTTTAATAATGCAGGAATTCTTTTCTAATGTATATACGACAAAGAAAACAAGAATAGCTTTTGCAAGAAAATATTATTTGTGCGAAACGACTTATTTTGAGGATAAAAGGGAAGTTTTAGTCAACGGTCAACTATCCAAAGGTTTTTAATCTAATATACTTCTTTTTGCTTCTGTGGACTGTTGACCGAAAATTGTGGACTTTCCTCTATTTCCTATTATCTCCCCCATCCATCATGCTCAGATAACTAAAATAGCGACTTTGGGCGATTGTGCCTTCGGCTACGGCATCTTTGATGGCACAATGAGGCTCATCGAGGTGTTGGCAATTATTGAAACGACATTGATTGAGCAACTCGAGCATTTCTGGGAAATAATGACTGATTTCTTCCTTCTCCATATCAGCCAGGCCCAGTTCCTTGATACCCGGTGAGTCAATGATGAAAGTTTCGGGAGCAATCTCAAACATTTCGGCAAAAGTAGTGGTATGAACTCCCTTATTGGCAAACACCGAAACCTGCGAAGTGCGTAAATCTAAATCAGGAGCAATCGAATTAACGAGTGTCGATTTTCCGACACCTGAGTGACCCGATAAAAGCGAAACTTTTCCTTTTAGTACATCATAGAATTCATCAACCCCGATGCCATCAGTTGCTGAGGTGAAAATACATTTGTAGTTGAGGCCCTCGTAGAGTTCAGCCAGTTCTTTTTGGTATTCGATTTGTTCTTCATTCAACAAGTCTAACTTATTGAAAATCAAGACAGTAGGAATACGAAACGACTCAGCCGCTACCAAAAATCGGTCGATAAAGCCCAGTGAAGTTCGAGGGAAATTGAGGGTAGCAATCAGCACTGCTTGGTCGAGATTGGTGGCCAGCAAATGCCCGTGAGCAGTTTTATGTACCGATTGGCGAATGATATAATTTTCACGAGGGAGAATATCGCTGATGATGCCCGCATTGCGAACTTCATCTTCCATTTCATAGACAACCCTATCGCCAACAGCAATCGGATTGGTTACTTTTAATCCCTTGATTTTGAACTTCCCTTTTAGCCGACACTGCATAATAGTTCCTTCGTTGGAACGAACATCGTACCAAGAACCCGTCGAACGCATCACTAATCCAATGTTTTGGCTCAAAATTTGATAGAGTTAAAATGTAAAAAACTATTCTTATCTTAAAATAGACTTAAAGGTTATTTTCTGTTGAAAAATTATCCGTTAGATAAGATTTATTTGAATAATTATATTTTTTCTTTTCAGAGAAATAGATTGGCATAAATATCTCTGTGTTTTATCTAATATTGTTGCTAAATATGGCTTCAAATATAATTTTTTACCGTAAAATAAATTTTTAAGTAATTTTTAAGCGTTTGTTGCAACAAATATTAGAATTTTTCCGTTATTTAGTTGTATAGAAACACCAAAGAAACAATTTAAACATATACGACAATGAAAAAAGGAGTATTATTCGGTTTAGCCGCTGTTGCTGTGGGAGTTGTAGTTTATTCTTTAAACAAAAAAGGAAAACTAACAATACCATTTAAGCCAACCACAAAATAATTCTGTCACAATGAATTGTAGCCATCAAAGCCGCCAATTTGCCGACATTCTGAATTTTTAGCACCACGCATTATTTCTAAGAGAAAAAAATGTCGGGTGCTTTTTTTTGTGCTACAAACCAACTATAAAACGTCCAATTTGGACGTTCCTACGCATTCTTCTGATACTCTGCTTTTAGCTTCTCTTTTTCAATCGGTACTACACCTACATACTCGCACACAAGTCCGCCACCAAGGTTCGACATCTCAGCAATAGCTTTTGGCGAAAGTTTTAGAGCCAAACACATAGCCGCAATACTTACTACCGTATCTCCTGCTCCCGAAACATCGGTAATACTACGCAAATGTGCTGCAATATGATGTGTTTCCCCCGCAAAATCTATAAAAACACCATTTTCGGATAATGTCAGAAATACGCCGTTCACGCCCAAAGTTTGTTTGGCTGATGCAACTGCTGCTCTTACTTCGTCTAAATTTTTGGCATTAAAATCAATTTTTAAACCTTCTTTTAACTCTTTCAGATTTGGCTTAAAAATATCGGTTCCTTGATAATGCAAGAAATTTCGCTTTTTGGGGTCAACGATTGTCGGAATACCTTTCGACTTCGCAAAGCTAACAATCGCTTGGATACTTTCGGCATCTAAAGCACCTTTGTCGTAGTCTTCAAAGATAATCACATCGCACGATTCGGCCAAAAGTTTAGCTTTTTCGATGAGTTGCAAACGCTCATCGGCATTGATAAGACCGTCCATTTCTGAATCAATCCTTACAACATGCTGCGAACCCGCCAAAACTCGTTGTTTCACGGTCGTGATTCGGTCGTTGCTTCTGATGATTCCTTCGGTTGGTAAATCATTATCTATCAATAACTTAACCAAATCATTTGCATCAGAGTCATTACCTACAACAGAACATAAAATAGCAGTTCCACCCAAAGATTTGATATTCATTGCCACATTTCCTGCTCCGCCCAAACGAATTTCCTTACGTTTTACATTCACAACGGGAATCGGGGCTTCGGGCGAAATACGCTCAACTTTTCCGAAAATATAAGAATCTATCATCACATCGCCCACAATCAATACTCGGAGTTGAGCGAAGGCATCAAAAATTTGGTTTGCTTGCACGAGTTTAAAATATTTTTTACGGAAGACTTCGCTTTGAGCGAAGCCTTCCGTTTTCATCCAACTGCAAAACTACGGATTTTAGAATGATTTTTTTAAAGAATTAATACATTTTGGCTCGGAGATTGCGTTATTTGCAAAGCAACTCTAAAGGTTATTCCTAAAAACAAAAATAGATTTTATGCGTAAGGCTATCCTATTCTTACTATCCTCTTATTTATATTTCTCTCCATCTTCTGAAAACGGAAGACTCTTTGCTCAATCAATGGAGCAACTTGGTTCGGCTGTCAATACCGAATTTAATGAACTAAATCCTGTGATTTCGCCCGATGGAAAAACACTCTATTTTGTGCGAGTAAGCCACCCATCGAATAATTATGGAGCAAAAGGTAGTCAAGATGTGTGGTATTCTGAAAACAGAGATGGCTCTTGGACGATTGCCCGCCGAATGCCCAATAGTATCAATAAAGACCAATATAATGACCTTTTTAGTATTACTCCCGATGGAAATACGATTTTGATTTCGGGTGTTTATAATGGTGGGCGTCGTGAAAACGAGGTAGGACTTTCGACTTGCAAGAAAACAAAAACTGGTTGGGGAGAACCACAGAAAGTGATAATTCCGAAGTTTGATGATATGTGTAAAGGTCAGTTTCTGACAGCCTGTTTGTCGAACGATGGAAAAACGCTGATTTTGGCTTTTAGCGAAAAACGTAACAGCAAAGAAGATGATTTGTACGTGTGTTTTTTGGGGAAAGATGGAAAATGGACAAAACCCGAAAGTTTGGGCGATAATATTAACACTGGCGATACCGAAACTACTCCATTCTTGGCATCGGATAATTATACGCTTTATTTTGCAACCGACCGCAAAGGCGGTTTGGGTGGCACTGATATTTGGGTGTCGAAACGCTTAGATAGAAGTTGGAGAAAGTGGTCAAAACCCATCAACATGGGCGATAAAGTAAACAGCGATGCCAACGAACTTTCGTACACGATTTCGGCTTCGGGCGAGTATGCGTATATGAGTACCAAGAAAAACTCTGTCGGCAAAGGTGATTTAGTACGTTTCAAACTGCGTGAAGAAAAGAAAGTTGAACCAACTGTGGCGGGCGTACAAACTTCAAACAGCAGAATCGAAGAACAAGAAAGTTTAAAACAAGGTAAAAGCCCTGTAAACACTGCTACAACCGCACCAACGCCCGTTGTAATGATTAGTGGAAAGGTCGTTGACCAAAAAACTGGTCGCCCTATTGAAGCAAAAATTGTTTATCAAGATTTAGCCGATGGTGAAGAACTCGGCGAAGCTTACACTAACCCAACTACTGGCGAATACAAAATTGTATTGCCTTACGGAAAGAAATATTCTTACCACGCCATAGCCAAAGATTTTATTGCAATTGGCAAAAACATTGACCTTACAGAAATAAAAGAGTTCAAAGAAATCAATGGCGATGACCTCAAATTAGTAGCAATCAAAGAAGGTGAAAAAGTGCCGCTCAACAATATTTTCTTTGAATATGCCAAGGCTACGCTACGTTCGGAGTCATTCCCTGAATTAGACCGTATTGCTGAAACCTTGAAGTCGAATGTAAACCTGGCGATTGAAATTCAAGGACATACCGATAATGTGGGCTCGAACGAAAGTAACTTAAAACTATCGCAAGACCGTGCTGAATCGGTTCGTACTTATTTGTTATCGAAGAAACTTCCTGCCAATAGAGTTACGAGTGTAGGTTTTGGTGAAACTCGCCCAATTGCAAGCAACGACACCGAAGAAGGCAAAGCCCAAAACCGCCGTGTGGAGTTTGTGATTGTGAAGAAATAATAAAGTTAGAACGCTGATTTAGCGGATTTTTATGATTATTTATGATAAAAAATCATACACTAACCATAAGAATCATAAAAATCAGCGTTCGATTTTTTTTATAATATCACCGTTCGATTTCCAAAAATGAATACTCGGTCATTAAAAACGAGCTTTAATGCCTGCGTAAGCACCGATTTTTCTACTTCTTTTCCTTCACGAGCCATATCGGTTGCGGCATAGCTGTGGTCAACGTCTTTTACGTTTTGAGCGATAATTGGCCCTTCATCAAGATTATTATTCACAAAGTGAGCCGTTGCTCCAATGATTTTCACACCTCGCTCATAAGCCTGTCGATACGGATTTGCTCCAATGAAAGCTGGTAAAAATGAGTGATGAATATTGACAATCTTATTTGGGTAGTGCGATACAAATTCAGGTGAGAGAATTCTCATGTATTTTGCCAAAACCAAATACTCTGGTTTGTAAATCTCCAATGTTCTTAAAATTGCTTCTTCGTGTTCTTCACGGGTTTTGTGTTCGTGCGTGATGTAATGAAACGGTATCCCGAACTTACTCACAAAAGGTTGAAGCGTATTATAATTACTCACCACGGCTAAAACGTTGGCGTCGAGTTCATCAAAATTGTAGCGTATCAATAAATCCGAAAGACAATGATGCTCTTTGGTGGCCAGAATCACTACGTCTTTTTTCTTTTTAGGGCTTATACGTAAATTAATTTCGGGCGTAGCGATGGTTTCCTGTAAATCTTTCAAAACCTTTTGTGGGTCGAGTTTTTCGGGCGACTCAAACTCGGTTCGCATAAAAAACTGACTTTCAACCAAATCAGTGGCAGGACTTACGTATTCATCTTGCGAAATAATATTACACTCATTTCGATACAGTACGCTTGTTACATGAAAAATCAAACCTTTGGCATCGGGGCCATCCATCAAAAGAATATGTTTTGCCATTATTTAGCACGCTTTAAATGATTTTTAGATTGACACGATTTTCTTCTTTTATAATTAAGTAATAAGATTTTTATAATCGACAATTCTATAAATAGCTAAGAGGCTGTTTATAAGCCCATTAACTTTCTGTGGACTTGTCGACTATTGACCGTGGACTACTTATTTCAGAAAATCATTACTAATCATAAAAAATCACATTAATTAAAGTTTAAGATTGCGAATTACGGATTTTAAAATAAATTTACGAACAACTTCAAGCAAAGAATTGTGAAAATATTCAGAATATACCTTTTATTTACACTTTTATCAACATTTTATGGCTCTTTTGCTCAAAATAACATTGAAGTCATTAAGTTTACGGACTTAGAGCAACTCATAAAAACCGAAAATAAAATTAGTGTAATAAATTTTTGGGCGTCGTGGTGTAAGCCTTGTGTGAGCGAAATGCCAGTTTTTGAGACTTTAGCCGATAACTTTCGTCAGAACAACATTTCTGTGATTTTCATCAGTCTTGATTTCAAACGAGACTTAGCAACAGTAGAAAAATTTGTGGCCGAACATCAGATAAAATCGAAAGTGTATTTGATTGACGAACCCGATTATAATAGCTGGATTGATAAAGTAAGTCCGCAATGGTCGGGGGCGATTCCTGCCACGCTGATAAGCAACGGTACTCGGCAGGAGTTTTACGAACAATCTTTTGACTATCAGAGTCTTAGCGATAAGATTCGGCACTTTTTTTGAAATACTTTTGTTGTATTAACGTTAGTGAACAACATAGATTGACACAAGCATTTTTTTATACTCAAACAAATGAAAAAGCAGTTTTTAATCTTCGGAGCAGTGTTTTTGAGCAGCATTTTCGGGGCAACTCAAATGGCTACGGCTATGCCGTTGACAGATTTGCCAGCACCTACCGCACCAGCACCCACGGGCTATGCTCTGGGCGATGCCGTATCGGATTTTAAACTCAAAAATATTGATGGAAAGATGATGTCACTGGCTGATTTCCAATCGGCCAAAGGGTTTATCATTGTTTTTACCTCAAATCATTGTCCATTCTCGAAATCTTACGAAGACCGAGTGATTGCCCTCGACCGTAAATATGCTTCGCAGGGTTTTCCGGTCATTACGATTAACCCCAACGACCCAGATGCTTACGAAGAGGACTCATTTGCTAATATGCAAGTACGTGCCAAGGAAAAAGGCTACCCGTTTCCGTATTTGACCGATGACACGCAGGTAGTTTCAAAAGCATTTGGTGCGATGCGTACACCACAAGCCTATGTTTTGAAAAAAGAAGGTGGAAAGATAATCGTGAGCTATATTGGTGCCATCGACGATAACGCCCAAGACCCTTCGGGTGTAACAAAACGCTACGTTGAAGATGCCGTGAATAACCTTTTAGTAGGAAAACC
>NZ_JBMLRC010000349.1:0-3184 GCF_049241225.1 Emticicia sp. | reverse complement strand
AATAACGCCACATTTAAGTATTTGAAATACAGCGGTGATGATGCCGTTTTGAGATAATAAATTTACCCATAACAAAAAATGAAATTTGAGAATACCATAACATCAGAAGAGCAATTGCGAGCCACTTTAGGCTATCCATCAGAAATAGTTACCCGAAAAACCATCAGTTATATTGATGAGCATTGCCGTAGTTTCATCGAAAAATCGCCATTTATTACAATTGCCACTTCGGACTTGGAGGGAAATATGGACGTGTCGCCCAAAGGAGACCCAGCAGGTTTTGTGAAAATACTGGATGAAAAAACTTTGGCGATTCCTGACAGACCTGGCAACGCCAAAGCGGATACGCTAAGTAATATCATCAAAAACCCTAATATCGGACTGATATTTTTGATTCCGGGTGTGCGAGAAACTTTGCGGATAAACGGAGAAGCTAAAATTGTGCAAGATAAGTGGGTGTTGGAGCAAATGAATGTCGATGGTAAAACGCCATCTTTCGCCATAATTGTAAGCGTAAAAGAAGCTTTTATGCACTGTGCCAAATGTATCATTCGGTCGAAGTTGTGGCAAGCAGATGCGGCCAAACAAGCAAGTGTGCCTTCGTTGGCAAAAGTCTTGGTTGAGCATGGAAAACTCGAAATTTCGGTAGATGAACTGGACGGTATGATAAAAAATGATGAACAAACAAATCTGTATTGATTTGTGGTAAGCATTACGCTTTAAAAATGAGAAAAATCTTAAATATTTGTTTATTTCTATTGGCAGGTCAGATTGGGTTTGGACAAGCTCATAACCCAATCGTCCATGCCGATGTGCCTGATTTATCGATGATTCGTGTGGGGGATACTTATTACATGAGTAGCACCACCATGCACATGAGTCCTGGTTTGCCAATTATGAGTTCAAAAGACTTAGTAAACTGGAAACTCGAAAGCTATTGCTATGATAGATTAGTAGAAAATGATGCCATGAATCTAACGAATGGTCAAAATACCTACGGACGAGGTTCTTGGGCGAGTTGCATCCGCTATCATAATGGCGAATTTATGGTCAGCACTTTTGCGGCCACATCGGGCAAAACGCATATTTATACCTCAAAAAATATCAAAGGACCTTGGAAAGAAAAATCCTTTGCCCCTGCTTACCACGACCACAGCATTTTCTTTGATGATGATGGGAAAACTTACCTCATTTATGGAGCAGGAAAGCTCAAAATCATAGAATTAAAGTCTGATTTGAGTGGAAAAATGGAAGGTACAGAAGAAAAAATCTTGATAGAAAATGCTTCTGCCGCTGCCAATGCTCCAATTATGTTGCAGGCCGAAGGCTCACAGCTTTTTAAAAAAGATGGCAAATATTACCTTTTCAATATCGTTTGGCCACGAGGTGGAATGCGAACTGTGCTTATTCACCGTGCCGATAAAATTACAGGGCCGTGGGAAGGAAAAATTGGTTTGCAAGATTTGGGCGTAGCTCAAGGTGGTTTGATTGACACGCCCGATGGACGCTGGTTTTCTTATCTTTTCCGAGACAATGGCGGTGTGGGTCGTATTCCTTATTTAGTGCCTGTCGAATGGAAAGATGGCTGGCCAATTTTGGGTGAAAATGGTAAAGTACCTATGAGCCTAAACTTACCAGCTAATAAAAGTCTGATTCCAAATATTGTGAATTCTGATGAATTTACTCGAAAAAAAGGTGAGCCTACGCTACCATTAGTTTGGCAATGGAATCATAATCCTGACAATTCGCTTTGGTCACTTACCGAACGTAAAGGTTTTCTTCGACTAAAAACTGGAAGAATTGATACCTCATTTGTTTCGGCAAAAAATACACTTACGCAACGTACCATCGGACCCGAAAGTACAGGTTCGATTGCCCTTGATGCTTCAAAAATGAAAGATGGCGATATTGCTGGATTGGGTTTACTCCAAAAAAACTATGGTTTTGTAGGTTTGAAAAACGAAAACGGCACAAAAGCTATCATCATGGTAAGTACCAAAGGTGGCAAAGCCGTTGAAATGGAGAAAGTGTCAGTTTCACAAAACACCGTTTACCTCAAAGCTGAATGTAATTTCAAAGACCGAGCCGATATTGCTCATTTCTTTTACAGTCTTGATGGAAAATCTTGGAAGAAAATAGGAGAACCTTTAAAAATGCCTTATACCCTACCGCATTTTATGGGTTACCGATTCAGTTTGTTCAATTTTGCCACCAAAGAAATAGGCGGTTTTGCCGATTTTGATTATTTCAGAATCGAAGATAAAATTTCAGAAAAATAAACTTCTAACTAAAAATGAAAAAGCTATTAACTGCTCTCGCATTATTATTTAATGTAGGAAATACCTTCGCTCAAGACCCTAATTTTCATATTTATCTCTGCATTGGTCAGTCAAATATGGAGGGTGCGGCTCGCATTGAAGCACAAGATACTGTCAATATCGACAGTCGTTTTAAAGTCTTGGAAGCTTTAGATTGTGCTAAACTCAACCGTCAAAAAGGCCAATGGTACACCGCAAAGCCACCACTCTGCCGTTGTGATACTCGCCTTTCGCCAGCTGATTATTTTGGTCGTACTATGATTCAAAATATGCCTCAAAACCAAACACTCGGCTTGGTTCATGTAGCGGTGGCAGGAAGTAAAATAGAAATTTTCGATAAAGTAAAATACAAAGCCTATCTCGATTCATCGGCCAAAGAAAGACCTTGGATGATAAATATGGCTAATTCTTACGGAGGAAATCCCTACGAAAGATTGATTGAAATGGCCAAAATCGCTCAAAAATCAGGAGTTATCAAGGGTATTTTACTGCATCAAGGAGAATCAAATACAGGCGATAAAACTTGGCCGGCCCAAGTAAAAAAGATTTACGATGATATTTTAGCCGATTTAAACATTGCCCCAAATTCTATTCCTTTGTTATCAGGTGAACTGGTATCAGCAGAACAAGGTGGCAAATGTGCCAGCCACAATGCAATCATTGCTACGCTTCCACAAAGCATTCCTAAAGCGGTGGTGGTATCGTCAACGGGTCTTACAGCTGCCAAAGATGGTTTGCATTTCGACTCAGCAGGTGTTCGTGAGTTTGGCAAACGCTACGCTGAAGCTTTAATGCAATATTCTAAAAAATAAAAATTGCCATGCCATTGTCTGTGTCCCCACAGACAATACATGCCGCAAACAAAA
>NZ_JBMLRC010000348.1:0-3862 GCF_049241225.1 Emticicia sp. | reverse complement strand
TAGTTTTCAGTAATTTTACGAAGCGAGTTTCGGTTTTTATGTTGGCGTATTCTTCTAAACCAAAGCGTTTGATGGTAGCCATAGAATTAAGCGATTCTACTAACTGAGATTCTAATTCTGCTCCGTTTTCCATGAGTGTACGCTGGTATTTTTTATTTAAGCGATTGACAATCAGATAATTAGCTGCATAAAACGGAATCACGGCCAGCATAATCAATGCCAGTTTCCAGTCGTAAGTAAACATCATTCCGAAAGAGAACAAGACTATAAAAATATTTACAACCAAGTTGAGGGCGATGTCATTGATAAAAGTTCGAATCTTAACGGCATCATTGATTCGAGAAATAATTTCTCCCACTCGCATCGTGTCGAAAAACTGCTGTGGAAGTTTCATTAAATGTTTGTAATACCCCAAAATCAATTGAGCATCAATTTGTTGCCCTGTTCGGAGAGCAAAAAAAGTTTTCATTGAGCCAATGAGTAGCTGCAAAATCAAAATTAGAATCATACCTACACTCAATAGATTTAATAGATTCCGATTGCCTTCAACTAATACATTATCTACAATTTTTTGAACATAAATCGAAGTAGAAAGCCCCAAAATAGTGTAAACCAATGCTCCAAAAAGTGCTTGAGCCATCACTGATTTGTGGGGTTGAATCAATTTCCAAAAACGACCAGAAACAGATTCCTTGGCATTCCCAACTTGGAAATTTTCGTCAGGAAGTAAAAGTATCAAAACCCCTGTCCAGATTTTCTGGAAGGCTTCGTGACTCATTTTGTCGATTTTACCGAAAGCTGGGTCCATCACCTCCACGTATTTATCGGTTACATCATAAATGACCACAAAATGATGCAAAACCTCTTTGATAACAACGTGGGCAATAGCGGGTTTTGGTATTTTTGAAAGACTTTCAAATGTGCCACGGACACCTTTCGCTTGAAAACCAAGCTTTTGGGCGGCTTCAATCATACCCAATACATTTGTGCCTTTTTTATCGGTTGAAGCATACTGGCGTATGCGGGCAATAGGCAACATAAGTTTGTAATGTGCCGAAATTGATGCTAAACAAGCCGCTCCGCAGTCTGTAATATCATGCTGTTTGATGCAAGTTTTTTTCATATAAGACAGCCCCCTAACCCCCGATGGGGGGATTTTTAGGGCAATTAAAGTTTTAAAGAAAGTATTTTATCGTTGTGCAATTCCCCCTTCGGAGCGGTGCGATGTTTCGCTTAGGGAGTTGAGGTTATTTTTAGGATTCAACCAATCGTCAGTTTTGTCGTAGAGTAAATCGAATAGACTGCGTTTGGTTACCACAAAGTGGCTTCTGAGGGTCATTCCTTTCTTTAATTTACCTTGGTAGCCATTTTTTAAAACCAGATGGTCTTGGTTTAAAAGACATTTTACTTTAAAGAATGCCTGTTGATTTTCGCCGATGGTGAGGTCGTTGGCTATTTCGGTAACAGTTCCTTCGGCAAGTCCCCATTGGTTATAGTCGAAGGCATCCATTTGCATGCGAGTTTTCATTCCTTTCTGCAATAAACCAATATCTTTAGGCGAAACATAGCACTCAACAACCAAATTTGAATCGGGCGAAATAACGCCTAACAATTCACCAGTTTGAATATATCCACCTGTGTATTTTCCTGCTAATTGACTGATATTACCACTAATTGGGGCTTTTATGGTATAGAATTCTCGTTCTTTGAGCCACTGACGGCTTTGAGCTTGTAGTTCGTCGAGTGCCATTTTGTATTGCGAAAGAGCCGTTTGCCAGTCGCTAATTTGGCGTTCGATGATATTCTTTGATTGTGCTTGTACGGTTTGAAAAGCAAATTCTTTGTCTTCAAATTCTTGCTGAGCAACAACTTTTTCTTCTAAGAGTTTTTTATTGATGTCGAGTTCTCGTTTGCGTTTTTTTTGAGTTTGCTGGTTTTCGCTCAAAAGCAAACGAAACTGTTCATATTGTTGGCGATAGAGAGCCGAAGATAAAATGCCATTGAGTGTTAGGTTTTCTCGGTTAAGGGCAACCAACTTTTCTAAATCATTGATAAATAATTTCTTTTCGTTTTGTTGCACTTCGTTTAGTCGAATTTTGGTGTCGAGTATATCGGTTTGGAGGCGAAAGACAGTTTGCCCTTGCTCAATGCTTTGATTTTCTTTGATGAAAGTTTCGCTGATAGTGCCAGCAATGAGTGAGCGGATTTCGTTTCGCTCGGCAGTTGGGCGAATCATACCCGAGCTTTGCACCGAAACCTCGACTTGGATGAGTGGCAAAGCCACCAATGCAGCAATGATGGCAAGAATAACGGACAAATAGATGATTTGACTTCGCACCGAAACGGTGGGCAGATAGGCCTCGGTCGTAAACTCAATAACCTCGGCTGGGTGGATTTGATTTTGCATAAATGCTAATTGTTTAGAGTATTTACTTTTCTTATACAAAATTGTAGTAAAAAGTCTCTATCGACAATAACAATTAGGCGTAGTTTATAACTTA
Source organism: Emticicia sp. (assembly GCF_049241225.1). Lineage (NCBI taxonomy): Bacteria > Pseudomonadati > Bacteroidota > Cytophagia > Cytophagales > Leadbetterellaceae > Emticicia > Emticicia sp. The sequence goes on along the minus strand of NZ_JBMLRC010000348.1, from coordinate 1,361 downwards.
GAGTTATATTTGGAATATCAAGTTTTTTATTGAAAAAGTTTCAAAAGATTGCATAAAAAAAGCACCTTTTTGGATGTTCGAAAATACTTCATCTAATGAGAAGAGTGGTTTTTAACTATATATAAGTTTAATAGTTGTCAAATAAAATAAAGCGAGATAGATTACTATCTCGCTTTATTAATTAATGAAGAGCTGTATTCATCAAGGAAGAACCACTACTTTGTTGATAATTTGGTAAATTATCAACAAATTTTCCAATGGCATCTCCGGCAGCGGCTATTCCATAACCAATCCATTGAAAAATTCCATGTGGTTTATTTGGGTCTTGACCGCCAAAAATATTGAACAAATCGCTATTAGATAATAATTCGGTATGTGTGAGATTCATTTTCATTTTTTTATATATTGGATGTAAATTGATATTAGTGCTACTAAAATTAATAAAATTTGCAGAAAGGTAAGCCAATTATTTTTAGGTAACTTAAAAGTAAAAATTAATGAGCAAAATAACATAATAAGATAAAGAGGGTTGTTGTTTTCTACTTTCCCTCCGGTAAAATATATTACAATATTGTTAACATTAATAATTAATGATAAAGATGCTGCTAAAATAATTGACTTATTCATTGTTCAAATTAGTTTAATTTAGTGTTTTTTTATTTTTTATGGTTTTTTTGATAGATTTCATATCCTGTTTGAAGTTCTTTCGCTGCATAATCGGCAAACGTAGCCAAGGCTACAATACCTGCTACAGCTGTCCAAAAAACAGCATCATCTGCACCAAAAATACCACCATCCGTTTTCTTAGTATCAGTTGAATTCATTTCAACTACACCATAATTGTCCAATTCTAAATTTTTCATTTTCATTGTGTGTTTTAAGTTAAAAAAAATATTTATTCAAACAAGCCAAATCAAAATCTTACAGCCCGGGATAGTTTGAAAATGATTTAAGCTACGATTTGCTAATCAAATTACTCCGTAAGTGGAGTCAAAATTGGGGGCTTTGGTCTTGGGTATGGAATACCCCTGCCATCTGTTGGGGCATAGCCATCATTCAATATGCGAACTTCTTTCTTCGAAAGATTTTCGAGTTTTGTTTTTTATGGAATCTTAAAGACTAATAATTGTTATACTTATGCCGTTCACTTGAATTTCTTTCGTAAACATAGAGTACAGCCACTTTCATAGTCAATTCCTTATGTGGTAATGCCGACTAATTCTAAATCGGTCAAGTTTTTTGTTGTGTTTGTGTTCATTTTTCGTTGTGTGTTTATTTGTGTGTAAAAAATAAGAAGACTCCAGCCCAGTTTTAAGCATTTTCTGCTATGTGGACGCTTTAATAGCTTTTCTCGTTGAGTA
>NZ_JBMLRC010000347.1:0-2020 GCF_049241225.1 Emticicia sp. | reverse complement strand
TATTCCTGAACTTGGGGCTGCTCCGTTGGCGATGGTTCGCAATGCAGGCATGGCCGTGCAAGTGAGCGGTATCGAGCAAGAGATTGTCATTGATATGAATTTATTTGAATGGGACAAAATCTACATCAATCCACTCTATGGAAAAACTCGCCCGCAAATTGATTTCCCGATTTTACAAGACCTCTACGCCAAAGGTGAATTGATTTTGGATAAAATGGTTACTCGAACCTACTCGCTCAATGATTTACCCAATGCCTTTGCCGATATGCACGCAGGCCGCAACGCCAAGGGTGTTATTGTGTTTTAAAAAATTTAAAATGAGTCAATTTTTCACCACCGAAAAAGCCACTTTTCAAGGCTTAGATTTCATTACGATTAAGAGTAATGCCTTAAAACATCGTGCCGATATTACAGTTTATGCTCCACCAAATTTAGGTGAGTCGGCAACTCCGCTTGTTATTTTGTTGCATGGTGTTTATGGCAGTCATTGGGCGTGGACGATGAAGGGAAATGCTCACATAACCGCTCACCACCTCATAGAAACTGGGCAAATAAAACCGATGATTTTGGCGATGCCTTCTGATGGATTATATGCCGATGGCAGTGGTTACATTCCACATCAAACCGCTGATTATGAACGTTGGATTGTAGAAGATGTGGTTGAAGTAATGAAAGAGCAGTACGCACAAATAACTGAAGAATCGCCCATTTTTATTGCTGGACTTTCGATGGGTGGATTTGGAGCTTTGCGTTTGGGGGCGAAATATCCGACCGTATTCAAGGCTTTTTCGGGGCTTTCATCTATCACTCATTTTAATCAAATCGGAGAATTTGTGTCTGATTTTGAGCAATTAAAGCAAGATGCCTTAGAGCAAAATGGTGTTTTAGACTGGGTTTTAAAAAACAAAGACATCATTCCTCCTTTTCGATTTGACTGTGGAACTGATGATATTTTGATAGAATACAACCGCCAATTACACAATGAACTTAATAATCACGGAATACCACACATTTATGAAGAATTTTCGGGCGGCCATACTTGGGAATATTGGACAGAACATCTTACAGAAACATTGATGTTTTTTAATAAGCAATTAGTCTGAAATTTACTTTTACTACTCCCATAAACAAAAAAAGCAAGAGAAAATCTCTTGCTTTTTCCAACCTAAACCTAATAAATTCTAATGACAAAATGGAATGTTTGATAAATCAATATTCTGCTTAATAATATGCGGGAACGAAATAATTAAGCCTCTAAAAATTAACCATAATCCGATTAATGAATACGTAATCGGAATTAGTTTTGGTAACTTTGCCCCGAAGGTTTTTCTAAGCCACGTTGCACCTAAACTCACTCCCAACATCATCGGTAAAGTGCCGATACCGAATAAAAACATGAATAACATTCCATCGGTGAGGGCCTCAGTGAGAAATGCTCCGCTTAATGCGGCATAAACTAACCCACAAGGTAAAAAACCATTCAAAATACCAAAAGAAAACTGCGTTGTGAGAGAATGTTTCTTGAACAATTTTGACAATGATGCTTTGATATAATTAGTAAATTTGAATACATAACCATTCAAACTTAGTTTTTGTTGCCAAGACTTGGGCAAAAACACACCAACTAAAATCAATCCCCCCAAAAGAATTGAAAGCGACTTTTGAGATACAAAATAGGTAGTGCTTTCTCCGATAAAACCCACTAAAAGTCCAAGCACTGCATAAGTCATTATTCTTCCACCATTATATAATACTCTGCCCATGATAAACTTCCAGCGTTTGGAAGTATCGGCTGGTAACATCATGGCAATTGGCCCACACATACCAACGCAGTGTAAACTACCAATAAAGCCCATTATGAATGCTGAGTAAAACATTTTTTTGAGTTCTGAATTCTGAGTTGAGAGTTCTGAAAAGAGTATTTTAAACTCAGAATTCAGAACTTAAAACTCAGCACTCTATAAGGTCATTTTTTCTTCTTTGTAATATCCTTTGCCGTCTTTATTCCAAGTGACTTTTA
>NZ_JBMLRC010000346.1:17016-22503 GCF_049241225.1 Emticicia sp. | reverse complement strand
ATGGTTATCAACGGAACCGAAGTTGGTGGTGGTTCGGTGCGTATTTTCCAAAGACCTTTACAACAAAAAATGTTTGAGGTTCTAGGATTTACCGACGAAGAAGCCAAAAAACAATTCGGTTTCTTGATGGATGCCTTTGAATTTGGAGCTCCACCGCACGCAGGTATCGCTTTCGGTTTCGACCGTCTGTGTTCAATCTTTGGTGGTGCTGATTCGATTCGTGACTTTATCGCATTCCCGAAAAACAATTCAGGACGTGATATGATGATTGACTCGCCATCAACAATCGACGCCAAACAAATGGACGAATTGAAGATTAAAACGACAGTTTAACACCAATCATATTTATTCTGGAAGAGACAACTTGCTTCGGTGAGTTGTCTCTTTTGTTTTAAAAGGTAAATGATACTTTCGGCTACTGATTTTAAGCACAGTGAAGGGTGAGAATTATCATATTTGGAGTCAGAAAAAACGCTGACTTTTGAGGAAACAAAAACACAATAATTCAACTATGGATAATCAAAAGTATATCACCGACTTACACCAAGACCACCAAGAATGGGACAAAAAATTGGCATTTTATGAAGATGAATTGAAGATTATGACCAATCGTTTGTCGGAGGTAAGTGCCAAAAATACCGACACTGACATCAAAATTAAAGTAGAGCAATTTCAGAATCGTTTCGTGATTCAAAAAAATGAAATAGACCACCTCAAACACTTCATAAACATAGCAGAAGACCAAATAGTAGCTAACATTAAAGAAAATCCTGTGGCATATACCCACCGAAAGTTGGAAGATGATGTCGAGCTGCGAGATAAAGTGCAGATTTTTGAACCAATTTTTGCATCGCTCAAAGAGGATTTTACACAATTTGCAGCAGAAAATCTATAACAACCCAAACACAAAAGCCCTACCTTTCGGTGGGGCTTCTTGTTTATAAGAACGCTGATTGGCCTAATCTTAAAGTCCTTTCCCTTCAAAAAGAAGAGTTTGGGATGAGGTCTTTAGCTTATTATTCCTTTTTCGTTTCCTGCTCTTTTGCTTGTTTCTTGAAATATCTTCTGAAAAAGATATTATGCTTCAAAGCCTCCATATTTTGGTCGAGTTTGGCACTGCTGCTTTCTAAATTACTGATAGTTTCTTTGATGTCTTTGGCAGTTTTTTCATCGTGCAATAAAACTCCAACGGGCGATGTCGTGTTGCTCGTCATTTTATTGATAGTCTTTGATGTTTGCTCCAAGTTATCGGCCATCTGTTTGGCTGCCAACGATGTTTGTTTGAGATTGTCGGCAGTTGTTTGTAGGGTCGATATTGTATTTTTTATGGATGGGTAAATCTCCTTATCGGTTGCAATCGAATTAACAAAATTTCCCTCGGCATTGAGTTTATTGGTGAGCGTGGCTAAACCCGATGCTCCTTGTTTCAAATCACGAGTGGCGGCTTCAACCGTTGCCAAAGATTTTGTCAGATTGGCATACATGGTTTCGTCTTTCATCAATTTGCCAATCGAACCCTGCCCAGCACGAATACCAGCTACTAAACTTTTCAAATCTTCGGTAATCGACAAAATATTTTTATTATTTGCCTGCAAGGTCTTCATCATTTCTTGCGTCGATTCTTCTTTTTCTATTCTAAATTTATGACCAGTTTCAATCATTGGTGCTGTCGGAGAGCCGCCCGAAATCAAGATAATTGGGTTTCCGATAAGCCCGTCGGAGCTTACTCTTACCATGGCATCTTGCTTGATAAACTTCTGAGACTCGGCCTCAATACTAAACTCAACTTGTACTTTCGAATCAGGTGTGAAAGTGATTTGTCGGACAGTACCGACCTTCACACCCGCAAACCACACGTTATTGCCTTTTGTGAGTCCGTTTACGCTCTGAAAGGTGGCCGAAGCATCAATTCTGGAAATAAAACTTTTCCGCATGGTGCCGAGAGTGAGGATTCCCGCCGCTAAAATAAGGATGCCAATCAATATAAAAAGCCCGACTTTTGCTGAAATTCTTTGTGAAGATTGTGGGTTAGACATATATTTTCTTTTTTAATTTTCGATAAAATTATAATCATAAAAACTCTTGATTCGGGGGTCTTTATCTTTAAAAACCTCCTCGAAAGTACCTTGAAATTTGAAGCTGCCATCAAACAAAACCGCTACTCGGTCGCCAACTTCTTTGGCACAGGTGAGGTCGTGGGTAATGATGATTGAACTCGTATGATATTTTTCTTTTACTTCATTGATTAGCTCGTTGATTTCGTTACAAGTTATTGGGTCGAGGCCAGCCGTTGGCTCATCATAAAGCATAATCTCGGGATTCATAATTAGCGTGCGAGCAATACCGATACGTTTTTTCTGACCACCCGAAAGCTCCGATGGCATTTGGTGAATGGCTTGCAGCAAACCCACCGATTCGAGAACATCATGCACGGCTTTGTCAATCTCTTTTCGGCTCATGTTTTTGATATTTCTGACCAACGGAAACTCTAAATTTTCTTGTACGGTCATGCTATCATACAAAGCACTATTCTGAAACGAAAAACCAATTTTTAATCGGAGAGCATTGAGTTCTTTTTTGCTAATATTTATCAGACTTTGGTTCAGAACTTTTACGTTTCCTTTATCGGCCGTGAGCAAACCCGCAATGATTTTTATCAAAACCGATTTTCCTGTGCCAGACCTCCCCAAAACTACCAAGTTTTCGCCCTGATAAACATCAATATTGGCATCGACCAAAATATCTCTATCTCCAAACGATTTATATAAATGCTCTATTTCGATAACTTTATTCATGAGTGGTTTACTGGTGTATTGGTTATTGGTAGAATGCTTATTAAACATTGCGAAACCAAAATTGCTTTTTTTTCTGCTATTGACTGCCAACTGTGGGCCATCGACTAACTATCTAAACCAATTGGTTACTTGAACGATGAAAACTTCTTCGATGAAAATCAAAAACATCGACATTACGACTGAGGCATTGGCGGCTTTACCTACGCCCAGTGTGCCATTGCTGGCATTGTAGCCTTTATAACACCCAACAATACCAATCGTAAAGCCATAAGCAACGGCTTTGATGATGGCCGTCCAGAGGTCGAGAAAAATGATATTATTGAAGGCTTGCTCAACAAATGCCGAAAAATTAGTTTCTTCGTTGGTCGTAACGTTCAGAAAAACACCTGCCAATGCCATCAAAGCACAATAGAAAGACAGTAGGGGAATCGTAACGGTTGAAGCTAAAACTCTCGTCACGACCAAAAATCTGACTGGATTTACGGCCGAAACCTCCATGGCATCAATTTGCTCGGTTACTTTCATCGAGCCTAATTCGGCACCAATACTCGACCCAACTTTTCCTGCACAAATCAATGATGTAACCAGCGGAGCTAAAGCACGAATGACTGCAATTGTAACCAATGAGGGAAGCCAAGAGGTTGCCCCGAAAGTTTCGAGCGAAGGGCGAGATTGTTTGGTGAAAACGAAGCCTGTGACGAATCCAGTCAGTGATATGAGCAACAACGAACTATTGCCGATACGATAACACTGATTGATGAATTCTTTAAATTCAAAATCTCGACTAAAGGCTTCTTTAAAAAACAAAATGATGAAGTCTGCTCCATCTTTGAAGCTGACTAGCCAGTTGTCGATTTTTGGGGAAATAAAGTTTTGCCGTGAACTCATGATAGGGTTGTGGACTGTAAAATTTTATAAAATAATACTAAAAAAACGTGCCAGCCCTCGAAGAATATACGTAAACCAAGAAAGAAGCGATAAAAATTCTTAAATAATCATGTCTTTGAGTATAATTTCCTTATTACTCCAAATTGCTGAGGGCGAAATAAAATCACCTCTTTCGTACTTCAAATAGATGCCTGCGTGTTTGAAGGCTTCTCTTACGTATTCCGAACAAGTGTATTTGTCGTCGTGGAAAATCTTCTTTTTTCCGACAACTGTTCGCCATAAGATTCGATAGTATTCTTTTTTGTCGTATTGCTTTGAAAGATTATCAAGTGCAAATTCTTTGATAGAGAGTATCTGTTCGGTTGATAAATGCTCGTATCTTGCCCAAACAACTCGGCCATCATACGGTTTTTTGTGGCCATCATAGTTTTTCACCAGAAACGAGAGTGGAATCATTCTTACGCCAACCTCCAATATGCTTTCTACCAAAAATAAACGATTTATCTCTTCGATTTTTATCACAATTCCTACGTGGCTCCATGCACCTTTTGAGCGAATCCTGATGAGGTTTGAAAGCCAATGATTGCCCGAAAAGAAAATCAAATCGCCAGTTTGAAAACTATCCCGATTGACTTCATAGTTTTTGAGGTTTTCACGAAATCCTTTTTGCGGAAACATCTCATCTAAGATTTTTCGGTTAGGTAATGAAATCGCCATGAAACTTTTGAAGCTTGGTTTTCGTTTATTAATTGCGAAGCAAATATAGTGGTCTTCAAGCCAAATCACTCATTCATAGATTAAAATTATGGTAACAGTAACAGAAATAGCAAAAAATAAAATCATAGAGCTAAAAGCCAAAGAGGGAATCACCGAAAATCACGGTATCAGAGTGGCTGTTGAAGGTGGAGGTTGTTCGGGTTTGATGTATGATTTGCAATTTGATGGCGAACAACGCCCAACCGACCATGTTTTTGAAGATAACGGTATCAAAGTTTTTGTTGATAAAAAGAGCCTTTTGTATCTAATCGGTACAGAACTTGATTTTTCTGATGGTCTTAACGGAAAAGGCTTTCAGTTTAAAAATCCAAATGCAACTCGTACTTGTGGTTGTGGCGAAAGCTTCTCGGTGTAAAATAACCGCTTGAAAAGTTTTTAACGATATTTATACAAAAACCATCTGTTTTGAAGCAGATGGTTTTTATTTTTGATACATAAACAATCTGAAAATGGAAAAGAAACTTAGACGAACAGTAGGTAGTGAAAAAATGTTTTTCGGTGTTTGCGGTGGTGTTGCAAAATATTTCGGAATCGATGCTACTTTAGTAAGAATGCTGTGGGCAATTTTTACGATTTTTGGAATCGGAACCCCAATCCTGATTTACATCATTATGGTGTTTATTATGCCAAAAGAAAACCAACTACAATAAAAAAGGCACACTCGTTTCGGAATGTGCCTTCGAATATGAAATAGTTGTAGATGCAATGTCATAGTTAACCACTATTGACCATTGACCGTGGACTATTTTTGTATCTCAGTGATGTTCGTGATTTGCTGGGTTATTATTGTAGCCGTTTGCAAAAATACCAATCATTACGAATAGACCCACTACAAAAGTGAAAGTATCGCCAAGGAAGAATAATACTGAAACGATTACTAAAAAGATAATCAACATGAGCCAGTCTGGAAGGCGTTGAGAACTTGAATGATTTGCCATGATATATTTAATTGGTTTTTTAATTCTGCATGCAATTTATTAAATAAGCTGCAAAATATAAAATATTACTTCACTTTCTGATAATGATA
>NZ_JBMLRC010000346.1:11317-16916 GCF_049241225.1 Emticicia sp. | reverse complement strand
TTCACAATCCAAACTCCACTTATATTTTCGTGAGTTTTGTTTTGAGTACCACGTTCGGCCGCAAGCCCAAACTGCTCAAATTTTTCTTCGTAGTGTTTCAGAGATTTGCTTCTAAATTTACACACAATTCGATAAGTACGAATCGTGTTCTTTTTCTTAATAAACTGTTGAATCGGCACGAGCGAATAAAGAGCTGCCACTACCAAAATCATGGCCACAAATCCAGTTTCGTAAAGTCCATTGCCAAAACCTACGCACATTCCGAGAGCCGCCGTAACCCAAGCTGCGGCTGCCGTCGTGATGCCGGTGATACGGCCGTTGGAGTTATCTCTGAATATGATTCCGCCACCCACAAAGCCAATTCCCGTAACAATATTGGCGGCAATTCGAGCGGGGTCGGAGCCAAGTTTGATTGAGATAATCGTAAAAAGAGTAGAGCCCAAACAAATCAGAATCATTGTCCGTAAACCAGCCGATTTGCTGTGGTATTCTCGCTCAAGCCCGATAATCGCCCCAGTGCCTGCCGAAATGAGTAGTTTGATAATATCCTCAGTTATAAAATTCATCATTGCATTTTTCCTTGTTGAATACTTATTTTTATTGAGCCAAAAGTATAATTAATTTTGGTTGATAATCTAAAAACTTTCTGGTTTAATATTAAGTTTTTGATTGAATGAAAAAACTTAACACGTTTTTTTTGTTTTTTTGTGCAATGTTTAGTGTCTTTGCGTAATAATTATATAACATTAATTTAACGAAAAGTTAATATTAAACATACAAAAAAATGAAATCCGAAATCAAACAACAGGCTACCGAAATTGCAACTGCCTTAGCAGCAGTGGTTAGTGGCGAATCGACTAACAAAAAAATTAGGAAAGCTATTGAAAAATCGGCCGAAAAATTAGCAAAACAAGTTGCTGAGATTAAGAAAGATGCTGAAAAGAAAGAGAAAAAAGAAGCAAAGAAGGCGGAGGAAGAAATAAAAAAAGCATTAAAAAAGGCCGAAAAAGAAGCTGAAAAGGAAGCTAAAAAAACTGCTAAAAAACTCGAAAAAAAAGCTGAAAAGAAAGCCGATAAAAAAGCCGAGAAAAAAGCTGGAAAGAAAGATGAAAAGAAGAGTAAAAAAGCTGAAAAGGAAGTAAATGTAGTGGAGCAGCCAGTAGCCACAAAACCTGCGGTAGCACCGAAACCGACAGTTACAAAAAAGGCAAGCCCAGCTAAAGCCCCAGCTAAACCAAAACCTGTGGCACCGACAAAGGTTGTAAAAACCGAAACAGTAGAAACTAAAGAATAACCTATGAGAAAATGGTGTAAGTCAAATATTTTTCGAATAGCAGCAGCATTGGCTTGCACCATTTTTTTTGTTTCGTTTAAGGTATCGGCTCAGAGTGTCAATGAGTTGATTATTAGTGAAATAATGGCCGACCCAACGCCTACGAAGGGTTTGCCCGAAAAAGAATATATCGAACTTTATAATAGAAGCGATAAAGTTATCGACCTCAATCGTTTCAGACTTACCTATAATACAACTACCGTAACTTTTCCGAGTTTTTTATTGCAACCCAAAAGCTACGCGATTGTCACGAGCCGCACCAACGAAGCCGATTTTAGGCCTTACGGAAATGTGGTGGCACTTACGAGTTTTTCGCTGCTCAATACAGGCACAACGCTTACGATCAGGAATCCACAAAACAAAACAATCTTCTCGGTAACATATTCAGATAAATGGTACGAAAAAGGTAAAGACCAAGGCTACGCACTCGAAATGATTGATACCAATTTCCCGTGCGTAGAAGAAGGAAATTGGACTTCATCATCGGCAACTTTGCAAGGTACGCCCGCCAAAGAAAATGCCGTAAAAGCCTCAAAACCAGACCTTACTCCTCCATCATTGAGCCGCTTTGAGATTACGGGCGGCACAAATGTGAAATTAATTTTCTCCGAAAAACTGGATAGTCTTTCGGCAGTCAGTATCAATGCGTATAGTTTTGATAAAGGTTTGAAAATCAATGCTATATCCATCGAATCTCCGCAAAATGTGAATGTAAATCTTAGGCTAAATTCTGTTTTGCAAGAGAATACACTTTACACACTTACTGCCAAAAATATAGCCGATTGTTCGGGAAATGTGTTGCTTTCGGCACAGGCTCTTTTGGGAAGCCTAAAACCTGCCGATTCAGGAAATGTGGTGCTAAACGAAGTGCTGTTTAATCCACGAAGTGGGGGAGAAGATTTTGTGGAAATTTATAACCGAACCGATAAACTAATTTCGCTTAAAAATTGGGCTTTGGCTAATGTAGATGCTACTGGCAAAATTGCCAATATCCGTACCATTGCAACTACTGATTTTGTATTGCAACCGAAACAATTTTTAGTGCTTTGCCGAACTGCCAGTGCCGTTCAAAGTCAATATTTCAAGGCTGTAAAAGCAAATTTTTTGGAAATTCCTTCAATGCCCTCATTTCCAGACGATGAAGGCTCCGTAATTTTACTCAACGAAACCCAAAAAGTTTTCGACCGATTTGATTATACCGAAAAAATGCACCATCTTTTGGTTGATGAAAAAGAAGGTGTTTCGCTCGAAAAAATTGATTATCATAAAACTTCTACCGACCCGACCAATTGGCAATCAGCGGCCTCGACCGAAGGCTTTGCAACACCTGGCTATGCCAATTCTCAGCTTTTGGTTGATAGTCAGGAAAGTGTTTTTAAAATCGAACCCGAAGTTTTTACGCCCGATGGCGATGGCCAAGACGAAGCAACAAAACTCACTTTCCAACTCGACCAAAGTGCGTATGTTGCCAATATTCAAATCTACGATGTCAATGGTCGATTGGTTCGTCAACTTGCTCAAAATCAATTACTTGGCGTGAATAGTAGTTTTGAGTGGGATGGTAAAGCAGCCAATAATGAAGTTGTGCCAGTTGGGTATTATGTTTTGTTGGCCGAACTTTTCAATACCAACGGAGAGAAAAAACACTACAAAGGCAAAGTTGTTGTTGGTAGCCGATTCTGAGTAAAAAAACTTTCATTTTCATCAAAATTACAAAATGCAAAAACTATTTTTTACCCTCATTTTTTCTGCAATTTTAATGGATATTTCTGCTCAGAAACCAAGCCTTGAAAGTACAAAAACTGCCATCGAGGCAAAACTCAAAACCGTTGAAGGTGAGTTTGCCGTAGCGTTTAAAGACTTACAAACGGGCAAAACACTCTTCATCAACGACAAAGAGAACTTTCACGCCGCTAGCACCATGAAAACACCTGTGATGATTGAGGTTTTTAAGCAAGCCAAAGCAGGGAAATTTAAGTTAACCGATTCGATTTTGGTAAAAAATGAGTTTAAAAGTATCGTGGATGGTAGCCCGTACAGCATGGATATTGCCGATGATAGTGGAGACGGAATGTATAAAATGATTGGCAAAAAAATGACAATCTATGACCTAACCTATCAGATGATTATTGTAAGTAGTAATCTGGCTACTAACATTTTGATTGATTTAGTCGATGCTAAAAATGCCAATGAATCAATGAGAAAACTCGGAGCAAAAGATATTCAAGTGTTGCGTGGCGTAGAAGACCAAAAGGCATTTGATAAGGGCTTGAGCAACACAACTACGGCATATGATTTGATGTTGATTTTTGAGAAAATTGCTCAAAATAAAGTGATTGATAAGAAATCGTGTGAAGAAATGCGTAAGATTTTATTCGACCAGAAATTCAATGAAATCATTCCCGAGAAACTTCCAAAAACCGTAAAAGTTGCCCATAAAACAGGTTCAATTACGGGCGTTCAGCATGATTCGGGCATTATTTATTTGCCCGATGGGAGAAAATATGTGTTGGTGCTTCTTTCAAAAAAACTTAAAAATGCCGATGCGGGCGTAAAAGTTTTATCCGAAGTCTCGGAGATGATTTATGAGTTGATGTAGATAAAAAGGTATTCGATTGAAATTAAAAAAAATGTAACAAAGGCCTTAAACTTTCTTGGTTAAAATTTATCTAAAGATAACTAACCTAATCAAAGCCCTAATGCATTTCTTAAAATCTAAAAACCTATCTAATTTTTTTGAGACTAAAGTATGGATAATCTTTTTCCTTTTGCTTTCCAAAAGTTATTCAATCTCAGCCCAAACAAAGACTATTATCTTAGGTCGGCCAACCGATAAGTCAGTCACGGCCAGTATTCTTTTTGATAAAAAAGTAGATTTCTACTTAGAATTTGGCACTCAAAAGGGGAGTTATACTTCAAAAACAGCAGTGCTGACTAATACCGCCAATACGCCCAATGAAGTAGATATGCAGGGGCTTATGGCCAACACAAGATATTATTATCGTTTGCAATATCGACTTTCAGGAACCGCAAATTATACGCCAACACCCGAATATACCTTCATTACTCAGCGTCCATCGGGAGCAGCCTTTACGTTTGCAGTAGAATCTGACGAACACCTCTACGACAAAAAAGGTGTAAGGAGTATTTATAAACTTACCTTACAAAATCAGCTTAAAGAACAATCCGATTTTATGCTTTCGCTGGGTGATATTTTTGGCGATGACCACACCCCAACTACTACAACCAGCAAAGACATGGACGACCTCCATAAAGATTACCTCCAATATTTGGGCGAAGTCTGCCACTCAATGCCGTTTTTTGTTTGTTTGGGCAATCACGAAGGCGAAAATGGCTATTATCTGAAACAAACACCTCCCAATAATATTGGCGTATATGGCACGCTTTGGCGAAAGTTTTATTACCCAAACCCACTTCCGAATAGTTTTTATACAGGAAATGTAAATAAAGAAGCCTATGGAATGGATTTGCCCGCCAATTATTACGCTTGGACTTGGGGTGATGCAACTTTCATCGTACTGGATGTTTACCGCCACTGTGATGTAAACGAAAAACCACAAAACTGGGACTGGACGCTCGGAAAAGCTCAGTACGATTGGTTCAAGAAAACCCTCGAAGAAAGTAAAGCAAAATATAAGTTTGTTTTTTCGCATCATACCCGTGGGCAAGGACGTGGAGGAATTGCCACTGCTAAAGGCTACGAATGGGGTGGTGTTGGCGGCAAAGGAACGGATGAATTTAAAGCTAATCGACCAGGCTGGGACTTGCCAATTCACCAATTAATGGTCAAAAATAAAGTTACAATTTTCTTTCAAGGTCACGACCACCTGTACGCACAAGAGCAGCTTGATGGGGTAGTGTATCAAGAAGTACCAATGCCGTCGGACTCTACTTATCAGATTGGTGCATTGGCTAATGCTGATGCTTATACCGATATCACACTCGACGGAACTGGCCATTTGAGCGTAAATGTAAGCCCTGAGCGAGTAAAAGTTGACTTTGTAAGAGCATTTCTACCTGCCGACACTAAAGATGGAAAACATAAAAATGGTGAAATAGCTTATTCCTACACGGTTGATGCCGACGGTAAATTAACGAAAGGTACAAGTTTAGGGAATATATTTTCTTATTCCAGCACAGGTGGTGGCACAGGCGGAGGAAATGGAGGTGGCAATGGCGGCGGCAATGGTGGAGGAAATGTGGTATTAGCTAATGAGCCTACGCAAGATGATTTTGTAAAGGTTT
>NZ_JBMLRC010000346.1:6191-11217 GCF_049241225.1 Emticicia sp. | reverse complement strand
GGAGGAAATGTGGTATTAGCTAATGAGCCTACGCAAGATGATTTTGTAAAGGTTTTCCCAAATCCAAGCGATGATAGAATAAAGGTGGAGTTTTTAGAGAACGTTGGCGAGTTCCGAATCTCTCTCATCAATTTTATTGGTCAGTCTATCGTGCAGTCTCAAACAAACGAAATTGATGTAAGCAAGGTAGCCAGCGGCACATATTTTCTGAAAATTGAAACCGACAAGAAAAGAGCTCTCCGAAAAGTAGTTATCAACCACTAAAATAGCCTATTATGTTAAAACGTCTCCTAACTTATATTTTTCTTTGTGGTGTCTCAAATCAGTTATTTGCTCAAAATTTTACCGAGATTTTGGGCAGACCAACCAGCACGAGCATTACAATGAGTGTATTGTTCGATACGAATGTGGATGTCTATTGGGAATACGGAACTGAAACGGGTAAATACACTAATAAAACCAATACGTATAAACTCGTGGCTAACGTACCACAAGAAATCGACTTCAATGATTTAAAACCTAACACAAAATACTTTTACCGAATTGCTTATAAATCAGGCACAAGCACAAGTTATGTAATGGGTCTCGAACATACTTTTCAAATGCCTCGCCCAGCTGGCAATACATTTTCGTTTGCCGTGGAAGCCGACCCGCATCTTGATGAAAATTCTGTTCCCGAGTCGCTTACGTTAACTATGAAAAATATGTTGGCCAAAAAGGTAGATTTCATGATTGACCTCGGCGATAATTTCATGAATGACAAACTTTCGGTGAAAAATCAAGAAGAGATAACTAAACGAACCGTTCTTTTTCGACCCTATTTTGGTGCTTTGTGTCATTCTGCACCGCTGTTTTTAGCACTGGGTAATCACGAAGGAGAATACAGTTTTGTGCCAAACAATACGCCTACATCATTGCCAGTATTGGCTACTAATACTCGAAAGTTATATTACCCCAATCCGTCACCCAATAATTTTTATACGGGGAGCGAAGTTGCTGAGCCATTGGTAGGTTTGCGAGAAAACTATTATGCCTTCACTTGGGGAGATGCCCAATTCATCATTCTTGACCCTTATTGGTACACAGTAAAAAAAGGAGATTGGGGCTGGACATTAGGAAAAACACAGTATGATTGGTTGAAGAAAACTTTAGCCGAAAGTAAATCGAAATTCAAATTCTTATTTGCTCATCAGTTAATCGGTGGTGGCGGAACCGAAGCCCGTGGTGGCTCTGAAGTAGCTCATTTATTTGAATTAGGTGGCAAAAATGCCGATGGTAGTTATGGTTTCGATACCAATCGCCCAAATTGGGGTAAGCCTGTTCACGAATTATTGAAAGAATACAATGCCACGATTTTCTTTCATGGACACGACCATTTTTACGGAAAACAAGACAAAGAAGGTATTGTCTATCAAGAAGTTCCGCAGCCATCGGCCAGAAATATTTCGAGTGTAACGGGTTTAGAGTATGGTTATATTGATGGCGTTTTATTGGCCAGTAGAGGTTTTTTATTAGTAACGGTTTCGCCCGAAAACGTGAAAGTCGAGTACGTAAAAACATTTTTACCATCGGAAGAAAATAATACTCGAAAAAATATGGATGTGGCACATTCATACATCATCACACCCAATGTAGTTACTGGCTTGAAAGAAATTTCAGAGAAAGAATACCTGAAAATTTACCCCAACACTGCCAAAGACTATGTAAAAGTTGAGTTTCTTGAAAAGATGACTAACTATAAAATCAGATTGGCTAATATGAAAGGGCAAGTTTTATCTGAAACGTACGAAAACGATGAAGTTGATGTAAGAAACCTACCCAATGGCGTCTATTTACTCAATATAGTCAATGAAAAATACCAGTTCAATAGAAAAATAGTTGTCAGTCACTAATAAAAACCTAATCACCCAATCCCTTATGAAATTTATAAAATATTGCCTGTTGTTGCTCAGTTTGGCACATTCGGGGTCGTTGCTTGCTCACGTAGGCGAGCATTCAAACACAAAAAGTGTGATTTACACAATTAAGGGTAAGCAAGTTGAGGGGCATTTCCTGATGGAACGTGAGGGAAAGGTTTTTATCGAACACAAAAACGGTAAAATCATTTCGGCAGATTTGAATGATTTTTCATTTTCAAATCAAACCTCCTTGAGTAAGAAAATTGCTTTTTTGAAGCAAATAAATACTGAAAATCGAGTAGTGGGGAAATTTACTAAAAATACAGAATCAACTGATTATCATTCTATTTATGTTTTCCTCTTCATTGGTATTCTTGGTTTTATTATTCTGATGAAGAAACAAAACCAAAACCCCAACATAGCCTATTTTTTGGGGAGTTTTATGTTGTTTTTTTATGCCTGCAAAACCAACGAAGCCGAACCAACAAACTCGACCACCAACACTACTCCAACTTTAAGCAAAACCGACCCAAGTTTTATCGAAAAGGTTTTTAGTCCTTACAAATCAGAAGTGAAAACACGCTTTGATGATACCTATTTTTACGTAGAAACTGAGGGTATTCCACAGACTCACAATATGATGGTAGGAATTACGAGCTGGCAACAACAAGTACCCATTCCACAAGGCTATACAGGCTCAAATGCGTGGTCGATTCCGCTTAAACCCGAATTTGCCGCTTCGCCATTGAGTTTGAAAACCAATTTTATGAAAGGAGCGGTAGCCATAGCCCCCAATGGTATCCCGATTTTCAATCCACTTAATAATCGTGGCGAAGATGCTTTTGCCATCGGTGAATTAGACCAATGGGGCGGGCATTGTGGTCGTGCCGATGATTACCATTATCATATAGCACCGCTTCATTTTGAAGCTACCGCTGGCAACAATCCGATTGCCATGGCTCTCGACGGTTTTGCCATTTATGGCTCTAAAGAACCCGATGGTACTGCCATGAAAACATTAGATGAATATCACGGACATAATTACAGCAATACTTATCATTATCACGCCGAAACCAAATATCCGTATTTTATGGCTGCGATGCGAGGAAAAGTAACGCTCGACCCCAGTACCCCAGCTCCAGAAAATCAGATACTTCCACAGGCAAAATCGGCTGGGGTTCGCCCTGCTTTAACTGCTCTCAAAGGGGCAAGTATTACCAATTTTAAAGCCACTGGAACAAACGCTTATTCACTTGAATATACACTTGATAGCAAAAAAGCCTATGTAAATTATGCTTGGGATACCAAAGGCGTTTACACTTTTACATTCATTGGCACCGATGGCAAATCAACAACAACCCAATACACTAAGAAATAAATCAATATGAAAAAAATACAGTTTTTAATAGCCTTTTGTAGTATTTTACTAATAAATTGTGCAAAAGAAGAGGTCGAAACACCAACCAATACTGGAGTTTTCACCTTAGAGAGTTCGGGCGTTGTCAATGGTGTTTTAGATAAAAAATACACCTGTGATGGTCAAAGTTTTGCACCACCACTGGCATGGAAGAATGCCCCCACTGGCACAAAATCTTTTGCCGTAATAATGCACCATATTCCACCTACGGGCGATAAACACGTCTATTATGTGGTGTATAAACTCCCATCGACAGTTACTTCTCTGCCTGAAAACAACACAAGCATTGGTTCGTTTGGGGTAAATACCGTCAATGGGAAAAATAGTTATACGCCACCTTGTTCGCAAGGGCCAGGTGCAAAGATTTATATCATTACGGCCTATGCTCTTTCAGCTGAGCCAGTTATACCTGCCACAGCCACAAAAGTAACGATGGATATAGTCTTAGACGCCATCAAATCAACTACTTTAGCAAAGTCAGAATTATCGGTGAGTTATACTCGACCTTGATGAAGTCAAGAGAGTAGAAGCTCGATTAGACATTTATACTAATCGAGCTTTTTTATGCCAAAAACTCAACCTTTTTCTTAAATAAAACGTATCTCAAAAAATAAATTAATTTTTTCACAGCGTTTCGAAATCATTTATCGTCTTAGAAATTAGAGAGTACCTAACGAGACAAAAAATTATGAAAAAACGTATTTAAACTTGAGAACAATGCGTTACGTAAGAAAGATAACTGAGGAACAAGTTGAACATTTAAGAGAAGTGTCACGTCGCAGTCGTAATTATCGTGAACGTGAACGAGCAAAAGCAATTTTATTGAGTTACAAAGGATACAATGTAACTGTCCTATCCGATATTTTTGAAGTAAGCCGTGGCACAATTACCAACTGGCTGGATGCTTGGGAAGAGCGTGGTGTTTTTGGATTGAAAGATTTACCTAAGCAACTAAATAACAATTCATTAAGCGAAAAACCTTTGATGTATAATTAAAATTTTGAAACAAATCTACTTTTTTTCTCTATGGAAAGTCTGTTGCTACTGGCGGCAGGCTTTTTTTGTAAATGCCTAATATCTTTCTGTGGACTTGCGGACTATCGACCGTGGACTAAAACTACTATTTTAATTTAGCAAGAAAATACTGGACTAATCTGATTTCTTGGGTAAATTTGCTTAGAAATATCTGCAGAAAAATCATTCTGCAGATTACCGCTTCTTTCATCAATGAAACCAGACTTCTCGAAAATAGCCTTAGAGTCAAGCACATCGCTTCCTCCCAACGAAACACAATCGGAGACCTCGACTTATTTTCGTACGGCTGAGGGCATCAACGTAAAACCAAGATTCACCGCAAAAGATATTGAATCGGCCGAGCACTTGCATTTTTCGGCGGGTATTCCACCGTTTTTGCGTGGGCCGTACAGCACAATGTACGTCATGCAACCGTGGACGATTCGGCAATACGCTGGTTTTTCAACGGCCGAAGAATCGAATGCTTTTTATCGCAGAAACTTAGCAGCTGGACAAAAAGGACTTTCGGTAGCCTTCGATTTAGCAACGCACAGAGGTTATGACTCTGACCATCCACGTGTAACTGGTGATGTAGGAAAGGCAGGAGTGGCCATTGATACAGTTGATGATATGAAAATTCTCTTCGACCAAATTCCGTTGGACGAAATGTCGGTTTCGATGACCATGAACGGGGCAG
>NZ_JBMLRC010000346.1:5009-6091 GCF_049241225.1 Emticicia sp. | reverse complement strand
TTCGACCAAATTCCGTTGGACGAAATGTCGGTTTCGATGACCATGAACGGGGCAGTTTTACCAATCATGGCATTTTATATTGTAGCTGCCGAAGAGCAAGGTGTTTCACCCGAAAAACTCTCTGGAACTATCCAAAACGATATTCTGAAAGAGTTTATGGTGCGAAATACGTACATCTATCCGCCCGAATTTTCAATGCGAATCGTGGGCGATATTTTTGCTTATACCTCGAAAAATATGCCGAAATTCAACTCAATTTCGATTTCTGGGTATCATATTCACGAAGCAGGAGCTCCCGCACATTTGGAGTTGGCCTATACGCTTGCCGATGGTTTGGAATATATCCGAACGGGAATTGCGGCAGGAATGGACATTGATAGTTTTGCTCCACGACTATCGTTTTTTTGGGGAATTGGCATGAATCATTTCATGGAAATTGCCAAAATGCGAGCTGGGCGTTTGCTTTGGGCAAAAATCGTGAAGCAATTTAATCCGAAAAGTGCTAAATCTTTGGCTTTACGCACGCACTGCCAAACTTCGGGTTGGTCATTGACCGAGCAAGATCCATTCAATAATGTTGCCCGAACAGCGATTGAAGCAATGGCCGCTGCTTTGGGACATACACAGTCGCTCCATACCAATTCACTTGATGAAGCCATTGCCCTTCCAACCGATTTTTCGGCCAGAATTGCTCGTAATACACAGTTGTATCTTCAACACGAAACCGAAATTTGTCGAGTAGTTGACCCGTGGGGAGGCTCGTATTATGTAGAATATCTAACCAAAGAATTGGTAGAAAAAGCATGGGCTTTGATTGAAGAAGTAGAAGCATTAGGCGGAATGACAAAAGCGATTGAAACTGGTTTGCCCAAAATGAGAATCGAAGAAGCGGCAGCCAGAAAGCAAGCCAGAATTGATTCAGGAAAAGATATAATTGTAGGTGTAAATAAATATAAGACTGATACCGAAACGATTATTGATGTATTGGATATTGATAATCAGGAGGTTAGGAGAAAGCAAATCGAAAAACTCGAAAAAGTAAAAGCCGAAAGAAACGAAACCGAAGTGCAAGCGATTTTAGA
>NZ_JBMLRC010000346.1:0-4909 GCF_049241225.1 Emticicia sp. | reverse complement strand
GCTGCTCGTAAACGTGCCACTTTGGGCGAAATATCTTATGCCATGGAAAAAGTAGCTGGTCGCCACAAGGCGGTTATCCGTTCGATTTCGGGAGTGTATCAAGCAGAAGTTTCGGACGATGAAAATTTCAGATTAGCCAAAGAAATGGCCGACCAATTTGCCGAAATCGAAGGTCGTCGTCCGAGAATCATGGTCGCTAAAATGGGACAAGATGGTCACGACCGTGGAGCAAAGGTAATTGCCACAAGCTTTGCCGATTTGGGTTTTGATGTGGATATAGGTCCGCTTTTCCAAACGCCAGAAGAAACCGCTCGGCAAGCAGCCGAAAACGATGTGCATATCGTTGGAGCATCAAGTTTGGCGGCTGGACACAAAACGCTCGTTCCGGCATTGATTGAAGAACTCAAAAAACTGGGTCGTGAAGATATTATGGTCATTGCGGGAGGCGTAATTCCTGCCCAAGATTATCAGTATTTATATGATGCAGGTGTAAAAGGAGTTTTTGGCCCAGGAACTGTCATTTCGGTAGCCGCTCAGAAGATTTTGAAAGAATTGATGGCTTAAAACTCCATTTTTGCCATTTATCTACAGAAAAATGAGACATCCCTAATTTTAAAAAAATTTAATAGGTATTTTTAAAATAAAATGATTAAGAGTTTTATTCATTGCCGTCTGCTTTAGCTGACGGATACTTCTATACAATCAAATTTGACTTTAGTCTAAATAAAAGGTTAGACTAAAGTCGGATTTGTTCTATCTTTTGCTGTAGTCCGTCAGCTAAAGCAGACGGCAATGAGTATTTTTTAAATCATATTCGGGATAACACATATTTTGTGTTATTTATGATAAAGATATTCCCTCTGCAACTTTTCCACCTATTTCTGCATCTACATTACAATATTACTACTTTCACACCGTAGTATATTTAACAGAATCCATCCCACAAAACACACTAACCGTTATGCTTAAAAAACTATTACTACTATTATTTATTACTCAAAATCTACTTGCTGCTGGTATTAGGGGTAAAATCAAAAACGAAAAAGGCGAAGTAATGCCTTTTGCCTCAGTGCTGGTCAAAGGTACAGAAATTGGTACAATGGCCAATCAGGATGGTGACTACGAAATCAAACTCAAAGCAGGCTCTTACGAAATTGTCTTCCAATACATTGGCTATCAATCGGTTACAAAGAAAGTTGAAATTGCCGAAAACGTGCAAACACTCAATATCACGATGAAGGAAATCAGCATTGAGTTGGGCGGAGTAAAGGTCTCAAACAATAAAGAAGACCCCGCCCTTACAATTATGCGAAAAACCATCGCTATGTCGCCGATTCATCACAAAGAAGTAGAGAGTTATTCGATGCGTAATTATTTGCGTGGTACTTTCAGGGTCAATGATGTATCTTTTATCTTTGAAAAAGCGATGAAAGATAATTTCATTAAAAAAGGACAATCTTATGTGATAGAGTCGGTCAATGAAGTAAACTTTAAACAGCCCAATAGTTTTGTTGAGCGAGTAATTTCAGTACGTTCTAATCTTCCCCCTGCAATGAAAAATAATGTCAATGCTTCGGTTGACAAATCAAGTTTTTATAATCCCAACAATAAAGAATCACCAATTACATTCAAAGGGGCAGTTAATTATAGATACGTTTACGAAGGTTTTTTTCAAGATAAAGGTGTTTATATCAACAAGATACGAGTTATTCCTAAAGTAAAATCACCAGGTTTGTACAGTGGAACAATTAATATTATTGATGGAACTTGGGCTATTCATAGTATTGATTTTAAGTATGAAGAGGAAGTTGGTCAATCAAGTTATAAAGTTATTTTCACGCCCATTGATGATATTTGGATGCCAATTCAAGTTGAGGAGACTACAGAAATAAAATTTATGGGTGCTGATGTTTCGGCCCGTGTGGTTACGGCCTACAAAAGCTATCAAATCGTAAAAAATCCAAAGTATGCTACCATCAAACCCCAAGTTTTAGACGATAAGATTTTTAAAACTGAAGCAAAAGACCTCAACCGTAAAAAACTGGATACCAAGACAATTCTTGAACAAAAGGAATTGACACTTAAACAACTTAAAAAGCTCTCAAAAGACCTCGAAAAAGAAGAAGTAAAAGAAAAGAAAGAGAAAAATGAAGAAATAGTTGCCTCAAATTATTCTCGTTCGGTTGATAGTTTGGCGAGACAACGTAGCGAAGATTTTTGGGCAGAAGAACGTCAAATACCATTGACTGAAATCGAAGTAAAAGGCTACAAACAAGCTGATAGTATTTATAAAGTTGAAGCAAAAGAGATAAGTATTAAGTTAAAAAAAGACTCTGTTGAGCGTTTACGACCCGCGAAGTTTGAATTTAATCAACTTTTGTTTGGAAATACATACCAATATAATTTGATTGATAAAAATGATAAAAAGAAGGGTTACAAAGACTTTTTTACGCTCGGTGGTTGGGCAGAAGATACACGCTACAACGCCGTGGAGGGCATAAATATCGGTTTCCCGAGACTAAGTTATCGCCACAGAATTGATTCGCTCGGTTCGTTTTCGATGAATGTTAAACCTCATTATTCAATTCAAAGAGAAAGACTAAATGGCTCGTTTGGTATTGGTTATGGACAGAAAAAGTTTAGCATTGGTGCGGAAGCAGGACGCAAAGTATTTCAGATGAATAACGAAGAACCCATCAATAATTTTGTAAATGCTGCTTATGCTTTGTTGGATAATCGTCATTTTGGGAAGTTTTATGAGCAGAAATATGCACGAATCAATTTTAGTCCACGTATCAGTGATAACATCACGTTCCGCACGTATTTCCAAGTCGCCGAGCGTTATCATCTAAATAATATTGTCAATCAAGGTTTTCGAAAAGTAGCTGATAAATTTTATGAATCGAATGACCCAATTCACCAAGATTTCAAGACAACAACTTTTGATACTCACACACAAACCCGATTCAATGTGGTGCTGACTTACAGACCATTTTCGAGGGTAAGAATCTATAATGGTGTTCGACATGTACAAACTTACGGCCCAACTTTCCACCTTGAAAACCTTTCTGCTTTCGGACAAACTGGCTTTAATCGTGTAGAATTGGGTATGAACCATGATTTCAAATGGAAATTGAAAGATGTTTCACTAAGAGCTGAAATCGGTACTTATTACGGGGATAAACCTATGTATTTTCTTGATTATAAGCACCTTAATGGTAACGAAACTTTTATTCAAACTCACCAAGATTTCCGAGATTTGCCTTATTATCAATACAGTACAAATGGTGGCTATGCTCAATTATTTACCAAAGTCGATTTCAAAAGATTATTCCTGACAAATATTCCGTATCTCCAGCGAAAAGGCTGGGAAGAACGTCTCTACGGAAACGTTTTACTCACTAATCAAATTAAACATTATGAGTTGGGATATGGTATAAAAGGTCTTTTTGGACTCTTCAATGCTGAGGTTTATAGTATTTTCAATCAAAAACAATATTCTCATACAGGCTTTAGGGTTTATTTACCGATTAAGTCGGGGGTTAATTTTTAATGTATTGTTTTAATAGTTAATTTTGAACAAAATTTGAAGGATTAGAAAAGTAAGCACACTTTCTCTAATCCTTTATGTTTTAAAAATCGTTATATGAATATGGGTTTCAATAATCTGTATTTTTTACATTTCAATACAAAATAAATGACCACAAATACAAGCGAAGAACTTTTCGCAAAAGCCAAAAACTTCATTCCAGGGGGCGTAAACTCGCCAGTGAGAGCATTTCGTTCGGTAGGCGGAAATCCGATTTTTATCAAAAGAGCCAAAGGTGCTTATATCTTCGACGAAGACGATAATCAATACATTGAACTTATCAATTCTTGGGGACCAATGATTTTGGGTCATGCTTTTGAGCCAGTTCAGCAAGCCGTGAGCGAAGCCATCAAAAACTCATTTTCGTTTGGAGCTCCCACGCGTCGTGAAGTAGAAATGGCCGAATTGATTATTTCGATGGTGCCTTCTATCGAAAAAGTGAGAATGGTAAACTCTGGTACAGAAGCCACAATGGCGGCTATCAGAGTAGCAAGAGGTTATACAGGAAGAGAGAAAATAATTAAGTTTGAAGGCTGCTATCACGGTCACGGAGATTCGTTTTTGATTGCCGCAGGAAGTGGAGCAGTTACGATGGGCGTGCCTGATAGTCCAGGTGTAACAAAAGGAGTAGCCAATGATACACTGACAGCTCCGTACAATAATTTGGAAGCAGTTCAGATGCTTTGCGATGCCAACAAAGGACAAATTGCAGCTTTGATTCTTGAGCCAGTTGTAGGAAACATGGGTTGTGTTTTGCCAAAAGAAGGTTATTTACAAGGCTTGCGTGATATTTGCACGAAAGAAGGAATCGTGTTGATTTTTGATGAAGTAATGACAGGCTTCCGTTTGGCAAAAGGTGGAGCTCAGGAGCGTTTCGGTGTAACGCCCGATATGACAACTTTGGGTAAAATTATCGGTGGAGGAATGCCAGTAGGGGCGTATGGCGGAAAAGCAGAAATCATGAATTGTGTGTCGCCACAAGGGCCTGTTTATCAAGCTGGTACGCTTTCAGGAAACCCGATTGCAATGGCTGCTGGTCTGACGATGTTGCACCACTTAAATGACCATCCAGAAGTTTATACGCAACTCGAAGCGACTGGAAATCAGATAGTTAGCGGTATTCGTTCGATTCTTGATAAACTGAATCTCAATTACCAAATCAATCATGTTGGTTCGATGTACAGCCTTTTCTTTACCGAAACACCAGTGGTAGATTTTGAAACGGCAAAGACTTCAGATACTGCTAAATTTGGTAAATATTTCCACGGAATGCTCGATAAAGGCATTTATCTTGCACCGTCTCAATACGAAGCACTTTTC
>NZ_JBMLRC010000345.1:0-5362 GCF_049241225.1 Emticicia sp. | reverse complement strand
GAAGATTTCTTGTACAAAGGCACTACCGAGTGGGAAGCATATTTGAAAGATAAGAAAATAAATGTGAAAACTTACGCCATTCCAGGTGGACATACTTGGATGAATGTGAAGCAATATCTCAATGAAACTTTGCCAATTTTGTTTAAATAGATTGTATGGAACGCGGACGACGCAGATTCTTTCAGAAACGCTGATTAATACAGATATTAAAATAAAATCTGGTAAAATCAGCGGTTGAAAATCAGCGTCATCAGCGTTCAAATTTTTAATATTCAACTCAAAATTATAATGAAAAACTTTCTCAAAATTAGCCTTTTTGCTACTTCCATCGTGGGTAGCATCAACTTTGCACAGGCACAACAGCCTACCATTGTCGAAGATTTCAAACCTTCGGTACTTAACCAACCGCAACAAGAATACCCGCAGGTAAACTCGCAGGGGTATGCACGTTTCAAAATCATCGCTCCTGCTGCCGATAGTGTAAGAGTGAGTTTAGGTTTGGGCGGCCGTGGCGGTACAAAACTCGCCAAAGCCGAAGATGGAACTTGGATGGGAACTACCGAAGGCCCAATGGATGAAGGTTTTCACTACTACAACGTAAGAATCGACGGCGGAAAATTCAATGACCCAGGTACATTAAACTACTACGGCTCAGTTCGTTGGGAAAGTGGCATCGAGATTCCTGCCAAAGACCAAGACTTTTATGCCCTCAAGAATGTTCCTCACGGTAATGTTCAGCAAATCTTATTCCCATCACCAAGCACCAATACTTCTCGCCGAGCGTTTGTTTACACGCCTCCAGGCTATGAAAAAGGTAAAGACAAATATCCAGTTTTATACTTACAACACGGTTGGGGCGAAGACGAAACCGCTTGGATGAACCAAGGTAGAGCCAATTTGATTATGGATAATTTGATTGCCGATGGGAAAATCAAGCCATTCATCATTGTGTGTACGTATGGAATGACCAATGAAGTGAAATTTGGTAAAATGAGAGAGTTTAAAATTGAGCCATTCCAAACGGTTTTGATTGATGAATTGATTCCTTATGTAGATGCCAATTTCAGAACAATCGCTAAAAAGGAAAAACGAGCAATGGCAGGCCTTTCGATGGGCGGGATGGAAACAAAAACTATCACTTTAAACAAACCAGAAGTATTTGATTATTATGGCCTTTTGAGTGGGGGAACTTACGCTTCAACCGATTTCAAAGATAAACCAAAGCCAAAATACATCTTTTTGAGCTGTGGCAGCAAAGAGCGTCCAGATGGAATCCGCAAGGCAACCGAAGAACTAAAAGCCGCAGGATTTAACGCTGATGGCTACATTTCGGAAGGTACAGCCCACGAATTCCAAACTTGGAGACGAAGTTTATTGCAGATGGCTCCAAAGCTTTTTAATTAATAACAAAAATAAAGTGCAGCTTTAAGTGCTTTATTTTAAGAAAATGGAATGCAGAAATCAACGAAAAATCCGCGGGCATCTGCGTTGCTTGCATCAGCGTCATCAGCGTTCCATTTTTACGATTTTTTTAAATTACCAAAAATTGATGAAACAAGAAAAAACTAAATATTACAATCAATATAAAAGGCTCATCGGTCTTTTAGGTTTATTGTTCTTTTGTTCGTTTAGCATAAATGCACAAAAACCTAAATACAGAAATGTATTTAAGGAAATGGGGTATAGTCAAAAAGACATAGACGCCAAACTTCAAAAAGCATATTATGATGTTTTTGAAGGCCCAAACAAAGTTTATTTCGAAGAAGAAGACTCATTGGCTTATGTTTCGGATGTAAAAAACAAAGATGCACGTTCGGAAGGAATGTCGTACGGCATGATGGTGGCCGTTCAACTAAATAAAAAAGAAGTTTTTGATAAAATTTGGCGATGGGCAGTTAAATATTCTCAGCACCAAAGCGGGCCAAGAGAGGCGTATTTTGCGTGGAGTATTAATCCGATTACTAAAAGGAAAAACTCGCAAGGTTCGGCTTCTGATGGTGAACTCTATTTTGTAACCAGCCTTTTGTTTGCCTCTAACCGTTGGGGCAACGATACGGGTATCAATTATTATAAAGAAGCCCGCCGAATTTTAGATAATATGTGGAAAAAAGACGGTACAGGAAATATCTATAACATCATCAACACCGATGCCAAACAGATAAGTTTCGTGCCAGAAGGTGCTAATTACAAATGGACTGACCCTTCTTATCACTTACCTGCTTTTATGGAAGTTTGGGCAAAATACGCCAAAGAT
Source organism: Emticicia sp. (assembly GCF_049241225.1). Classification (NCBI taxonomy): domain Bacteria; kingdom Pseudomonadati; phylum Bacteroidota; class Cytophagia; order Cytophagales; family Leadbetterellaceae; genus Emticicia; species Emticicia sp. Next base: position 3,108 of record NZ_JBMLRC010000345.1, on the reverse strand, counting down.
GGTCACGAAGACTTTTACAAAGCTTGTGCCGATACTTCAAGAGTATTTTTACACCGAGCTTGCCATCCAGTAACTGCCTTAAATTCAGACTACACCGAATTTAGTGGAGCCCCACATCCAACTCGTTGGATGCCACCAGGTTTTAGATATGACTCATGGCGAGTACCGATGAACATTGCCATGGATTATACTTGGTACGGAAAAGACAAAAAATGGCAACTGGATTATGCCAAAAGATTCCAAAATTTCTTGCGTTCAAAAGGTTTGGATACCTACGACGACCAGTTTAATCTCGACGGCTCAAAACCAGAGTTTATTTTGCAAGCTGGCCCAGTAAAAAAACTTCGCCATTCAATCGGCTTGGTTTCTACAGCGGCCACAACTGCTCTCATAAATAAAGGAAAAGAGAGCGATGATTTTGTAAAAGCCATCTGGAATGCCAAACTTGAACCTTACGAAGATGGTTATTTCGACCCTTATTTCGATGGTCTGATGTATCTATTCAGTTTGATGCACCTTAGCGGAAATTATAAAATCATTGAACCCGCTAAATAACCTCAGTCTTTCACCTTTTTAACCTCAAAATATGAAAAAACTACTCGCAATCATCTCTTTTTTGTTTGTGTGTGAAAACATAAGTTTCGCACAAAATATGGAAAAAGAAATGCCAAAAGGCTACGAAAATGCCAAAAATGGCATTGCCAAAGGAAAAATTGACACAGTTCAGTATGAATCAAAAACCGTAGGAAGCACCCGTAAAACGTTGGTTTACACGCCGCCAAACTACGATAAAAAGAAAAAATATCCTGTATTTTATCTCCTTCACGGCATCGGTGGCGACCATCTTGAATGGTTTAAAGGTGCAAATCCTCAAAATATTTTGGATAATCTTTTTGCCGAAGGAAAAATTCAACCAATGATTGTGGTCATGCCAAATGGTCGTGCGATGAAAGATGACCGTTCAACTGGAAATATCATGGCTCCCGACAAAGTTCAGGCCTTTGCTACTTTTGAAAAAGATTTATTAAATGACCTCATACCTTACATCGAAAAAAACTATTCAGCACTAACCGACCGTGAAAATCGTGCGATTGCTGGGCTTTCGATGGGGGGAGGACAATCATTGAATTTCGGGCTGGGAAATCTCGATAAATTCGCTTGGGTGGGTGGATTTTCTTCAGCTCCAAATACAAAAGTGCCGAAGGAATTAATGCCAAACCCCGAAGAAGCTAAAAAGAAGTTGAAATTGCTCTTTATTTCATGTGGTGATGCCGACGGATTGATAACTTTCAGTAAGCGTACGCACGAATACATGTACGAAAACGAGGTTCCACATATCTATTATTTAGAAGCGGGCGGGCATGATTTCAAAGTTTGGAAAAATGGATTGTATATGTTTTCACAGTTTTTGTTTAAACCTACTAATCCAAGCACTTTTACTAAATATTCTGTTTTGGGAACTCCTGCAGCAAGCAATATTCGTAATGCCAAATACCCGCAGATTTTACCTGATAATCGTGTGATTTTCAAAGTAAAAGCACCCGAAGCACAAAAAGTGCAGATTGATTTAGGCAGAAAATATGACATGGTAAAAGACACCAGTGGTTTCTGGAATGTAACAACCGATTCTGTAAGTCGTGGATTTCATTATTATTCGCTCCTCATTGATGGCGTAGCCGTTGCCGACCCAGCCAGCGAAACTTTTTATGGCATGGGCAGAATGGCAAGTGGCATCGAAATTCCCTACAAAGAAGGTGATTTTTATGCTTTGAAAGATGTACCTCACGGCGATATTCGTGTAAAAAAATACTATTCAAAAGTAACCAACTCTTGGCGTGAGGCATACATTTATACGCCACCAGGCTATGATAATTCTACCGAAAAATATCCAGCCGTTTACTTACTTCATGGTGGTGGAGAAGACCAACGTGGATGGGCTACTCAAGGCAAGACTGATTTGATTTTAGACAATCTCATTGCCGAAAAGAAAGCCAAACCAATGGTAATAGTAATGATGGATGGTAATTTTCAGGGTGGCGGTGGCCCCGCAGGTTTTGGCTTGCCACAACTCAATCAGTTTGAAAATGAGCTAAAAAATGCACTAATTCCATTTGTAGAAGCTAACTACAAAGTCTCTAACGAGGCCAAAAATCGTGCTTTAGCAGGTCTTTCGATGGGTGGTTTGCAAACTTTGCACGCTGGTGTTCGCAACTCTGATTTATTCAATTATCTCGGTGTTTTCAGTTCGGGTTGGTGGGCCAATAATACAAAACTTTCAGACCCACAATACGAATTCATGAAAACCAATAAAGATAAAATCAATGCCAACATCAAAGAATTTTGGATTTCGCAAGGTGGTAAAGAAGACATTGCTCACGCCAATTGCCAAATTATGATGAAGAAATTCGATGAAATGGGAATAAAATATAAGTACAGCGAATATGCTGGCGGACATACTTGGCCAGTTTGGCGACATGACATATATTTGTTCTCTCAGTTATTGTTTAAGTAAAAACCAATTTCGAAATAAAGTGAAAAAAACAATTTTATCATTGATTGCGGGTTGTATTGCTCTCACTGCAACAGCCCAAACCAAAATCACGTTGAACACGGATTTGGCCAAAACCAAAATCAATAAACATATTTACGGCCACTTTGCCGAACACCTCGGTCGTTGTATTTATGGCGGTATGTATGTGGGCGAAAGTAATACTAAAATCCCAAATACTGCTGGGGTTCGTAATGATGTGATTCAAGCCTTAAAAGAGCTAAAAGTGCCAAATCTTCGCTGGCCGGGTGGTTGTTTTGCCGATGCTTACCAATGGAAAGATGGAATCGGACCAAAAGAAAATCGTCCTAAAATGGTCAATGTTTGGTGGGGTGGTGTAACCGAAGATAATAGTTTCGGAACACACGATTTTCTTGACCTTTGCGAAAAAATCGGTGCAGAACCTTACTTGGCAGGAAACGTAGGTAGCGGAACGGTTCAAGATTTATCAGACTGGGTAAGCTACGTAAATCAACCAACAGGCAGCCCGATGTCTGACCTACGCATTCAAAATGGTCGTCAAAAACCGTGGAACGTAAAAATCTGGGGAGTTGGCAATG
>NZ_JBMLRC010000344.1:10640-13423 GCF_049241225.1 Emticicia sp. | reverse complement strand
TACTCAACTGCTTTGCTATCACCTTTGTATTTGTTGGCTACATCTTTTAAGCTAGGCCCAACCGATTTTACATCAACAATATGGCAAGATTTACAGTCGCTTTTGGCCATCAAACGCTCTCCCATAGAAGCAAATGCTACTGCATCAACGCCACGGTGATTTTGTGAAGCCTCGATTTTATCGTAGCCAATTGGCATATAATCAATACTTACTGCCACTTGGTCGGGTTTGATTTTCCCGTTTGTCAAATCTCCATCTTCTTTGTCCGAAACCGTTACTTCGTAGTCGATTGGTTTATTTGGAAAGTAGAAAGTTTTGTTTCCTTTTTTGATATTAAAAGCTACCGCTGGTGGTTCGTTTCCAACTTTTATTTCGAGCGATTCGCTGTTTTCTTCACCTTTGCCGTCTTTTACAGTCAACTTTACGTCATAAATTCCTGCTTTATCGAGCAATACAGTCGCATTTTCAGTTTTGAAAACCTTCTTGCCTGCTTTGCTTTTTACTTCCCACAAATATGTTAGTTTATCACCATCTGGGTCGTTTGTGCCTGCTGATGAAAGATTGACTTTCAATGGTGCAGAACCTGTCAGATTATCGGCCTTAGCCATTACTTTTGGCATACGGTTTCCACCGTTATATTCTACTTTAACGAGTTTGGCGTTATCGTTTCCTCTAAACCATGCCGAGCCATATTCAAGCACATATAAATCTCCATCTGGTGCAAAATCCATGTCAATGGCACTACCGAAATCAGTATTTGGCATGAAACGCTCCATTGATTTATAGTCGCCGTTTTCGTCCATCGTTACGGCCATAATCCAGCCACGCATAAACTCTACAATCAACCATTTTCCTTCGTAATAGTCAGGGAAAATTCTTTTTCCAGCAGGAAAATCTGCTTTACGAAAAACAGGTCCGCCCGTAGCACTACGCCCCGAACTTCCGACTAAAGGAAACTCTTCTGAAATGCCGTAAGGATAATATATAAAAGCTTTTTGAGCGGGAGGAAGGTTTTTTAGACCAGTGTTGTTTGGCGAATCATTGATTGGCTTTGCTGGGTCATAAGTAGAATTCGGACGAGGTTTGCCCGTTTCAAAATCCCAATCGGCATAAGCTTTGTTATCGGCGATAAAATATGGCCAGCCAAAATTGCTCGCTTTGCGAGCTTGATTAAATTCATCGTATCCACGTGGGCCTTGCTCCGAATCAACCGAAGCATCTGGACCAACTTCTCCCCAGTATAAATAGCCTGTTTTGCTATCAATCGTAGGTCTCCACGGGTTGCGGTGTCCCATTGTGTAGATTTCTTTTTTTACCAAACCATCGCCATTGTTTGGCAAAGTTTCGTAAAGATTTCCTTTCGGAATCGAATAAGTAGCATCAGCTTCTGGTTTGATTCTTAAAATTTTTCCCGTTAAGCTGTTGGTATTTCCAGCACCACGTTGGTCGTCCCAATATTCCCAACCTTTTCTTTCATCGAGATTTGCGTAGCCAGGTGTTCCGCTATTCGATGTGTTATTGCCAACTGTCAAATAAAGATTTCCTGCTTTATCGAAAACCATTCCACCACCTGTGTGGCAACATTCTTCACGTTGGGTTGGTACATTCAAAATCACTTTTTTTGAGCTTGCCACGAGTTCTTCACCACGTAATTCCCAACGAGCTAATACGTGTTGATTGACGTCAGGGTCGGCATAATACATATAAATCCAGTGATTTTGCTCAAAATTTGGGTCATGAATCAAACCCATCAAACCTTCTTCTGCCTCACGTTTTACGCCTTTGGCATTAGTGTATTTTGTATTTACAGGAATCGTTGCTAATGTCTTGATTTCGCCAGTTTCTGGACTGTATTGCTTTAATGCCCCTTTGCGTTCGACGAACAAAACTCGGCCGTCTTTTAACAAAGTCATTTCCATTGGTTCGTCGAGTTTTTCGCCCAAAACTATTTTCGTAAAGCGATTCTCGTCGGGGGCTTTTTGAGCTTTTACCCCGAAGCTACTCATTGTAGTGATTGCCGCAAATAGGCACGGTAAAACTTTTTTGATTTGTTTCATTTTGTTGGGTAAGGTAAGCTTAGATTTATGTGTATAGAGGAAAAGGTTGAAAGCGTTTGAATAAACAAAGATGCATATAAGATTCTATTCCAAATAAGGAAATCGGCACATCGACTAAAGTATTCGACAAATAGGCTTTTTTAAAGGATTTGTAGGATTTTTTATGATAAATTTATTGTACCATTTTGATACAATGACAGAGTGTTTCTTTGAATATTACAAATAAATCTTTATTTTTGTATAAACCTGAACTCTTATGACTAAAAATACTAACCTAAAAGAATATTGGGAAAATAAACCACGCCTTTTGCCAAGTGTTTCGATTGATTGTGTTACACTTGGGTTTCACAACAACCAACTCAAAATTTTGCTTCTGAAATATAAAAACACCAATTATTACGCTTTGCCGGGGGGATTTATAAATATGGATGAAGACTTGGAAGATGCTGCCCAAAGGATTTTGGAAGAACGGACGGGCTTGAAAAATGTTTATTTAGAGCAGTTTCATGTGTTTGGAAGGAAAAATCGCCGAAACGACGAAACACACCGAGAAATTATGGCGGGGTGTGGTATTGAAATGAAACCTAATAATTTTTTATTAAATCGTTTTATTTCGATTGGGTATTATGCCTTGATTGATTTTTCGAAGGCAATTCCTACGCCCGATGAATTATCAGATTCTTGTAAATGGTATGATTTGGATAAAATCCCAACGCTAATGTTTGA
>NZ_JBMLRC010000344.1:0-10540 GCF_049241225.1 Emticicia sp. | reverse complement strand
GTTTATAATAATCGGTCATTGGTTTGGTTTTATTTGTTTGTTACGATTACAAGCGTGCCATTTGCTCCTCTTGCTCCAAAGGCCGCACTGTTGCCATATTTTACTGCACCCAGAGATTTTATATCTCGTACATTCAAATTATTTAAGATGTTCATCACTGTCGATTCATCGTCGATGAATGTGCCATCATATACAAGAGCAGGTGTAAGAGAGCCACCACCACCCCCTAAATTGGTATTTGTACTGCGGAAATGAATTCGGTACTCCCCTCGTTCGTTGATGACCATTAAGCCAGGAATACGACGAAGTAAGTCGAAAACTGAGAGATTTTGGTCACTCTCGCTGATTCTTACTGTAATATCGTTTGAAACGATGGCAAACTCTTTCTTTTCTTCTAGAATTTTGCCAACTGGCTCTGAACTATAAACCACACCTTGAGCGATAATTTCTTTAGGAGTAATTGAATCAGATTTAAACCCCTTTGATGCAATTGTAGCAGGGGTATCCATCTGAGTTTCCTCATTATCTGTTTTTTTCCCAATAGAATAAGAGGCAATTGCACGAATATCATTTTGAGTACTATCTCTTTTTATAAAATCTTCAGGGAGATAATCATCTGGGAGCATATTGGCAAAACCTTCGTGTCCCCAATAGCCCTGAATCAGAATACCATTGGGTTTTGTTAACCAACCATTCTCACCAAAAGTAGCATGGAAATTAACTAAATTGACAATCGAATAATAATAGGGATAATCGGTGAAAAGTTTTATTGGGTTAAAGCGGTTGGTTACGAATATCATTAGTGGGTATTCTGAGTAAAAGACAAATTCTTCGGTTTCACGGTCGAACATACAGATTTCTTCTGCTTCGCAAGGTTTCAATGTGCCGTCTTTTACCTCTTGATTAACTGTTGTTTTACCAAAATACATTTCTTTTGGTAGCAATACTTTGAATATCGCAAAACCATTTTCTTCAACCTTATTGTCTTTTAAAGCTACCAGAAAATTACGGAATGAATCACGATATGATTTCTTTTTATGTCGTTCCCAAACCTTTTGCTCTTGTGGCGAAGCGGGTGTCATTTTCTCGAAATATTTTAGACCTGAGAAATAGGTTTTTTCGCCATCTGACTCAAACTTCTCCATTTGAAATCTTATCTTTAATCCTAAGGCATCGTTTTGAATAATGAGAGGCTCACGAGCAGTGGCAACCACATTTTTCTTTTTATCATAAGTCAAAACAATTACTTCTGGGTTTAATATTTTACAATCTTTAAAGAACTCAGATTCACCCAAAAGACCTCTATTAAAAACTTTCCATTTTTTTCGCCACTCATTATCATGTTTGGCTACTACTTTTACTTCTTTTAGCTCAATACCTGTTTGTAGGGTAAAGACCAAATTTTGGAGTTTTTTATCTGACTTTAAAATTGTCTTTTTGAGTGTTTCGTAACCTACAAACGAAATCACAAGGTCGATTTTTGAGAAACGTGCGGGTATTCTCAACGAGAAATCACCGTTTTGGTCAGTCGTTGTACCGATACTTGTATTATTGATATAAACATTGGCAAACTGAACGTTTTTTTTGCTTTTATCTATGATTTTTCCGCTGACTTGCCAGTTCGAATTTTGAGCAAAAAGGTAGGTTGGAAATAAAAACAAAATCAAAAATTTGATAATAGGTTTCATAGTGAGTGGAGATTTAAAAGGTTGAATTTTATAAGTTGATGAAAAGTGATACAATAAGGTTGTATCACTTTTCAAACAAATTATTTGATTATTCTTTTAGTGCCATTTATTTTAATAATCTCAACACTCTGAACGTCTGAACTAACCACCAGATTATGAGCAGATTGCGATAAAAATGATGAACCAAAACCAATTTCTTCTCGGCGAGTTTTTCCGTTTTTGAGTTTAATCAAAGCGGTTGTTTCATTGGCTTGTAGCGGAATCGTTTTTACAGGAAAATGATAATCAAATACTTTAAGAATATTTTTATTCTGCGATGTAAGCGTACGTAGCTGCCCTTGTGGATTCATTACTTTAACGAGGGCTTTGGCATCGCCCGTAACACAATAGCCGCTTTTTTCGAGCGAAATGGGCGTGAAGTTTCCTTTGCCATTTCCTTTCAAGAGTAAGCCGTTTAGTGCGTCGTTGCGTCCTGTACCTAATTCTATACCGTAGTCGTTTCCTGCCAGTAATACATCAAGATTACCGTCTTGGTCGAAATCTTGAGCAATCATGCCAAAAACAGGAGCAAATTGTGCTTCCAGTGGCAATTCTCTTATTTCAAAATTACCAGCACCTTTGTTTTCTACATAGCTACTTTTTAGCCAATTAGCACTCAACACAAGGGCTTTTTGTAGCTCCTCTGGTTTCAAAACTTCTTTGATTGTAGCTTGCGAAAACTTAGCATAGTTTTGGAAACGCTGACGAGTTTGAATAAATTGTTTGGCTAAATCATCACGGGTATTGTACGGAAACTCTTGTGGTTTTCCTTCTTGGTCTTTGAAATATACAGTCGGGATGGCGTCGTAGAAACCATCATTATTGAAATCATTGGCATAAATTCTGAAAGGATGCTCAGTTGATGCTTGCATAAGTGAATTAATACCCATATTACCAACTACGTAGTCGATGTCGCCATCATTATCAAAATCTCCCGAGGTGATACTGTTCCACCAACCGATTTTATCGGCAATTGATGTATTAGGCTTTTGAGCATAGCTGAAGACACCTTTTTCATTTTTCAAGAATGTAATTGGCATGAATTCGCCCGCCATTACCAAATCTTGCCAGCCATCATTATCAAAATCTGACCAGGTCACATCACAAATTAAGCCGATGTTTTTTAGTTGAGGTGCCACATTGTTTGTTACGTCGGTAAATTTACCTTTATCATTTCTTAGAATATAACTCGAAACAGGTTTCGGATAAGCCGAGGGTTCGAGACGTCCACCTACGAAGAGGTCTAAATCTCCATCATGATCATAATCGGCAGCTTTTACGCATGAACCACTTTTCAAAAACTTTGGAATTGCGTTTTCGTTGAGTAAGAAATTTCCTTTTCCGTCATTTACATAAAATCTATCTTGCAAAGCTGGTGAAGTAGCTGGAAATTCAGAGCTGCCACTAACTATGTATAAGTCTAAATCTCCATCAGTATCGGCATCAAAAAGTAAGGTACCCATATCCTCACTTAACTTTTCCTCGCCATCGCTACCCGAAAGTAAGTCTTTCGGTGAGAAATGTCCGGTTTTATCTTGAAGCAAAAACTTGCCTTTGTGATGATAAGCCCCTCCAATAAAAATATCTTCAGTACCATCGCCATTGACGTCTCCTACCGCTAATGATGGCCCAAATTGTGAAAATTTATGTGGTAAAAGTTTCTGTACATTAAAATCTATGTAGTCTTCTTCATCGTGTTTATAATCAATTTTCAGCTTGTCTGTAATGTCCGTAAATATCTGATTAGCTTTGGCTAATTGCACGCTAGGAAGAGGAGGTGTGGCATTTTTTTCTTCTAGCGAAATTACTTGATTTGCTTTTATATTACTGAGCGTTTGGGTAGATCCATTACTCCAAATTACTTTTAGCTGAGTAATTTGGGTGTGAGTACCCAAACCAAAATGTGCGATAGGCTCAACTGTTGATAAATAGCCACGATATGGAGTATGCTCATAAACTATTTTTTGTTTATCAGCGTACTGAATTTCGACCCATGCCCCAATCCCCGCAATATTTTTTGCATTACCCTTAAATTTTACCCTCAGAAAATTACTTTCTTTAGGTTTTTGTTGCACCAAATTGTTCTGAAAAACCGATGCAGAATCGTTGATATTATTGACCACATAATCGAGGTCTCCGTCGTTATCTAAGTCTGCATAAGCAGCCCCATTGGCTGTTGTAGGCTCAGTAATTCCCCATTTATCGGTTACATCATCAAACTCAAAAGCACCATTTTTACCCTTATTTTTATACGCATAATTTTTGAGTTTTACTTTTGGTACATACTCTAAGAGCATTGATTTATCCATTAAGGCATTCACCTCATTTCTATAAGCCAAAAAGTCTTGATCTGTTATATCTCTCGGAAAACCATTCGTAATAATCATGTCACGATAGCCATCATTATCAAAATCTGTTACCATTGGAGTCCAGCTCCAGTCGGTTTGAGCAACCCCAGCAATAAAACTTACTTCGCTAAAAATCGGTTGACCAGTAATCGGATTTTTACCTTGATTTAGTTGAAGTGTATTGCGTGGAAACTGGTATAAATAATCAAATCGGTCGTTGTTTTGGTAGGTGACATAACTATTGGCAGGCGTCATCATTTTTTTTCGATAATTACTTTCAGGCATCATGTCAACAGCAATAACATCAACTAATCCATCATTATTGATATCAGTCACATCATTTCCCATAGCCGAGTATGAAGTATGCTTGAAATACTCCTTGGCCCGATCTGTAAATGTCCCATCATGATTGTTGATATACATAAGATCGTTGGTAAGAAAATCGTTGGTTACATAAATATCTTTCCAACCATCTTTATTTATATCCGTGATATTTATTCCTAGGCCGTAGGCGTCATCAAAAATGCCCGCATTTTTCGATACATCAGTGAAAAAAGCATGGTTTTTTGAGCTATCAAAATCATTTCTGTAGAGTCGATCGGCACGTTTCGATGTAACAACTTTACCTTTTTCTTGGTATTTATTCGGAAACCTATCATCATCCATTTCATTTACTACCAGATATAAATCTAGATCGCCGTCGTTATCATAATCAAAAAATGCCGCGTTAGTAGTATGGGTTGTGTCGGCAATGCCGTATTCTTGAGCTAAATCTTTAAAGGTAGGAACCCCATCTTTTCCAATCCCCTGATTTACATACAATAAATTAGTACGTTGTTTAATCGACTTTCGTGCGGTGGCACATACATAAATATCCAATAAATTATCATTATTTATATCTATCAAAGCTACGCCCGACGACCATCTATTGTGGCCATTTACACCTGCTTTTTCTGTTACTTCTTCAAATTTTAGTTTTTCTCCTTTTGGTGTTCTATTTAAATACAATTTATTCGGCGTTGTATTACCGGTGAAATAAATATCTGTTAGATTATCGTTATTAAAATCACCCATTGCTACGCCACCCCCATTATATACATACTCAAATGTTAGAATATTTAGGGTATCATTTTCAGCAATTCGGTTCGAAAATGTGATACCTGTATCTTCTGATTTAAGCTCAGTAAATAGTGTTTTTTCTTTACAAGACCAAAAAGATATGCTAAGTAAAAATATGAGATAAACAGAGTTTTTTTGCATGAGGATATATTAAGACTTTTAGAAACAAAGATAAACTAAAAACGTCATGCAGGAAATAAATCCTACATGACGTTTTTGTATTTTGGAAATTAAAAATTCAGATTTTAATTAATATCCAGGGTTTTGCTTCAAGATGTCAGAACCAGTCAAGTCAATTTGAGCTTGTGGAAGTGGCAATAAAGCGTGTTTAGCTTGGTATGTTGAACCACCTAGAGTATTAGGTAAGAATTGGCTTTCATACTTCAAGTAATTGTTAATGTCAGTTACATCAGTTCCCCAACGAACTAAGTCGAAGAAACGGTGTCCTTCCATTGCTAACTCCAATTTACGCTCAAAACGAACCGCAGTACGAGCTATGTTTTTATCTGTCCAAGCAGTAGTGTAAGGCTTGATTACATACTTCGCAGCAGGACCACCATCTTGAGTTACGAACGAAGCTGGGTTTGCAGCACGATTACGAACCATGTTAACGTACTCACGAGCTTTTTCTAAGCTACCAATTTCAACCTCACATTCAGCTGCCCACAATAATACGTCAGCAAAACGAATGATTACTACATTCAATGCAGTGTAGCCGGGAGTCCAAGAACTATTATCTTGCAATGAACCTCTATCATTTTTGTAATAAGAAAATTTCTTTGGAGAGTAAGGACCACCATTTGGTTGGTTACGAATCCAGTCGAATCCTGGGTGTTTTTGCCAGTCTAAGAACATGATACCACGACGACCGATAGTATGGTCAATACGAGGGTCAAGCTCACCAGCATCTGGCGTAAAGGTTGCACTTGATTGAATGCCCATGTCAGTTTTCACTGCATTAGCTGGGGTATTGTACGAACCATCTAATAATGGTAAGCCATCTTTTGTACGGTACGAGTTACCTAACTCAAAACTTGGCTGGAAGAATCCACAACAGTTACCTGGGCCATTTGGACCAGTGTTGTAAGGCCAGTTTAAGTCACCATCAGCATTTGCATTGTTTACACTACCAGTATTGGCAGCCGCCTGTACTGCAAAAATAGATTCTGAGTTATTATCATTAGATGCTTTAAACAAATCTGGGAAGCTTGGCACTAATGCAAGTTTTTTTCCATTTGTAGTAACACCATTAGCAATTATAGCATCCAAAAGAGTTTTTGCTTCAGCATACTTTCTTTGAGCCATGTAAACTTTTGCGAGATACGAACCCGCAGCCCACTTGTTTGCACGACCCGCCTGAGCTTGTGTTGCTGGCAAGTTATCATAAGCATTTTTGAAATCAGCTTCGATTTTTGGCCACAAATCAACATCATTTTTGATTTTCTCGATGCCACTACCTACGTCAACTGTTTCATCCACGTAAGGAGTATTGTTGTAGTTTCTTTTCAAAGAAAAATAGAAGTGAGCTCTCAAAAATTTAGCTTCTGCTTCCAAACGTTTTTTGTCTTCTGCTGTTACGTCTGGTTGAGCTTCTTTTAATAAACCCAATACGTTGTTAGCACGAGCCACACCTTCGTACAATCCACGATAGTTATCATTGATTACACCTTGTGTTGAAAGATATTCAAAGCGTTGAATTGGGTTAATATCAGCAAAGTCACCCGGGTCAGTTCCTTTGTTTGCATCACCACCACGAATACTTCCCCAAACCCAGTTTTGAGGGTGCACCATACGAGTGCCATAACCACTCATTTGTCCGTAAGCCGAAATCAAAGCTCCTTCCAAACCTTTTTTAGTTGTCAACTGGCTCTTGGCAATTGCACCAGTTGGAAGTACTGTAAGGAAATCTTCCTTACATGAGTATCCAATTAAAGTAAGCAAGGATACTGCTAATGTTAATTTACTAAAAATATATTTTCTCATTTTAAATGAATTTTTGAGTTAAATGTTTAACTTTTTGTTCTTTAGCAGTCAGTGAGCAAAACTATACTGACTGCCAAATGTTTTATATTAGAATCCTAAATTAAGACCTACTGTAAAACTTTTAGTTAAAGGATAGTTACCTACGTCAATACCGAAGTTTGTATCAGCATTACCACCAACTTGTGGGTCTAAACCTTCATATCCAGTGATTGTAAACAAGTTGTTGGTTGCAGCAAATACGTGCACTCTGCTCAATTTTAATTTGTCTAACACACTCTTAGGTAAGTTGTATCCTAAAGAAACATTTTGAAGTCTCAAATACGAACCGTTCTCTACATAGAAAGAGTTGGCCTGTGTATTTGTACTGAAGTTAGATGCTGTTTCAAAAATCGGAATTTTTGCACCAGTGTTTTGTGGTGTCCAAGAATCTTTTACACGCTCAGAGATGGCAGCTCCTGAGAATGAAGGATAGAAATCTGTAAACCATTTCGATACATTGAAAATCTTGTTTCCAAGTGAAGTATAAAGGTATGCTGATAAGTCAAATCCTTTGTAAGTTAAAGTGAAATTAGCACCACCAGTAAACTTAGGTATTGGACTTCCTAAATAAGTACGGTCATTCGCATCAATTCTACCATCTGGTTTTCCTTCTGGGCCACTGATGTCAGCATAACGGAAACGGCCAACCCCTTTACCATCTTGAATAGGAGCCGCATCAACCTCAGCTTTAGATTGGAACAAACCTACTACTTGGAAACCATAGAATGATGATAAGCCATAACCCAATTGGTTACGAATAGGGTTGATACCACGGAAGCCAGGGTTTACATTCGTTAAGTATGTTTGACCATCTGCAATTGAAGTAATTTCATTTTTCAAGAAACTACCCGTTACGTTTACTTCGTATCCTAAATCAGTAGTGATTTTACCACGGTTGATAACTTGAATATCAATACCTTTGTTTACCATTTTACCAACGTTTACTGAAGGAGCAGCAGCTTGGAAACCAGCAGTTGCAGTAATTGGTAATTGATACAACAAATCTTTAGTATCTTTTTGCCAAAAGTCAACAATTACATCCAATTTACCTTTCAAGAATGAACCATCAATACCGATATTTTTGGTAATTGATGTTTCCCACTTAGCATTCGGGTTTCCGATACGTGTACGATAGTAACCATCTACAATGCTTGAGTTAGAGCCATTGATGTCATATCCTGAGTTATTTACACGACCCTCATATAAGCTATATTGGTTGTTAGGGTCAACGTTGTTTGAGTTACCCATTGTACCGTAACCACCACGAACTTTCAAGTCTTGTACCCAAGGAAGGTTTTTCATGAATGACTCAGATGATACACGCCATGCTGCTGATACCGCAGGGAACACACCATAACGATTGTTTATACCAAATCTTGATGAACCATCACGGCGGATAACACCAGTTACGATATACTTATCGTTGAATGTATAAATTGCTCTGCTAAATAATGAATAGAAATTAACTCCTTTAAACAAGTTACTTCCCGGTGGGTTTCTACTTCCTAATGTAGTGAGTGTTACAAAATTAATATCTTGTGAGAACGGATTTAATCCATTGGCAAACATGTTTCTTCCAGCACCAGTATTCAATGCCTCTTGACCCGCTAAGACCTCAATATTGTGTTTTCCAAATGCTTTCTTATAACTTGCTGTATTTGTGAAAGTCCATCCGAATGAATAACCACCACCTTCGTTATAACCGAATGCAGAGTTATTTTCTGAGTTTTCGTATTGCCAACGGCTATAACCCCAGTTATAGAAGTTACCATAGTTACCAGCAATCGAAGAACGTAATGTTAAACCAGGGATTGGGTCGTATTCGATATAAACATTACCATTTGCTAAACCGTTGAAGTTACGGTTGTTCAATAAGCCTTGTTGGTTAGCTACTGGGTTACGTGGGTTGTTGAAACCTTTGGCAGCTGTACCAGCAAATCCACCAAATTCATCATACACAGGAATGATAGATGGCATACGGAATGCTTGTAAGATATCGTTTTCGTCAGCAGCGATACCATTACCACCTGCACCACCAGTTTGACCCAAAATTTGAAGGTATGTCAACTGGATATTTTCACCGATACGTAAGTTTTTCAATAAGTTAAATTCAGTGTTGATACGGAAAGCATAACGTTTCATTTGGTTACTGATCAAGATACCTTTTTGGTCTTGAGCCGAGAAACTTACATAGAAACGGCTGTTTTCACCACCACCGCTAAATCCAAGAGAGTGTCTTTGAATTGGAGCTTGACGAGTGATTGCATCGTACCAGTCAGTACCAGCTTTGTTAGCTTTGATAACTTGGTAAATCGCACCAGCTGCAGGGTCGATGTTATATTTTAATTTTTGAGCAGCTAAATCAACGCTTCCAATAACACCCGGGGTTCCACCAACACTTAAATAATCAGGAATAACTGGTGTTGAACCTGAACCAAATTGTGGATGTCCAAAAGCCTCACCTGAGTTTCTTTTAGCATTCCAAGTCCAAGTTGCAAAATCAGTTGGATTCATCATTGGTTGGCCATTACCTGGGTCAGTAACACCATACATACCATCATAAGTTACATTCAATTTTTTAGCATTTTTTGTTCCTTTTTTAGTAGTATATACGATTACACCATTGGCAGCACGAGCACCATAAATAGAAGCAGCAGATGCATCTTTCAATACGGTAGTTGACTCGATGTCGTCAGGGCTTAGGAAGTTAGTAGAGCCTACTGGCATACCATCAACAACGTAAAGAGGCTCGTTACCACCGAATGCACCAAAACCACGTACACGGATTTGGCTGGCAGTTCCTGGCTGACCGTTGGTTACAACCGTCAAACCTGCAACTCTACCTTGTAATTGTTGTTCAACGTTACCTGATGGAACTGCCGTTAAATCTTTTGATTTTACAGTAGAAATCGCACCAGTTGACTCACGTCTTTTATCAATCGAATAACCCGTTACTACAACCTCTTCAAGGCTTGCAGCATCATCTTCCATTGTTACGTTGATTGTGCTTTGTCCTGTTAGTTTTACTTCTTGAGTTTTGTAGCCGATTGAGCTAAATACTAATGTTCCACCTGAATTTGGAACATTGATTTTGAAGCCACCGTTTGCATCACTGATTGTACCTGTTGTAGTACCCTTAATAGTGATACTTGCACCTGGGATAGGATCTCCCTTTGGGTCACTTACCTTTCCAGTTACAGATTTTTGTGCAAAGGCCGCTACAGAAATGAGCCATAGCAACATGCAAAACAGAGTTCCCCTGATAGGAGCAAAGTAGTTTTGTTTCATAGTTTTGATTAAGTTAAAAAATTAGAAAAAAATTGA
>NZ_JBMLRC010000343.1:0-3081 GCF_049241225.1 Emticicia sp. | reverse complement strand
TAATCTCCACGAGAGAAGAATTTTTCTACAAAACAATACACCAAAATAAAGAAATAGCGGCTACCCATTTCTTTGATTTTGAGTTTCGATTCTCCGTATTTTCGGTTAGTCCAGCTATTCGGTACTACGCTGTAAGAATATCCACGAACAATCGTTTTGAGTGGAAGCTCAACCGTCAAGTTAAAGTGTGGCGAAAGAAAAGGCTTCAAGCCTTCCATTGTTTCACGCTTATAAAGTTTAAAAGCATTGGTCGTATCATTGTATTTGATACCAATCACCATTTTTATGATAAAATTAGCCACTCGATTGATGATTTTCTTGACGGCTGGATAATCAATTACTTTTCCGCCTTTTATCCAACGGCTACCAAAAACCGCATCAACATTATCGGCAAGCATGGTTTTGTAGTATTTTACCAAATCTTCTGGGTCGTCTGACATATCGGCCATAAAAACCGCTACGCAATCGCCCGAAAAACGTTCTAAACCATAGCGTACGGCATAGCCAAAGCCATTTGGCCCTTTGTTCGTTTCAAAAACTAAGCTTGGTATTTCTTTCTGTAATTCCTGCAAAACTCCCAAAGTATTATCTTTTGAGTTATCGTTTGTCACCCAAATTTCGTGCGGAATATCGTACTTCTTTAAAGTATTGTATAAACTTCTGAGGGTTTCTGAGATACTTTCTTCTTCGTTATATGCTGGAATTACTACGCTTAGTTTCATTGATTAATTTTTCTGGGAATTATAAATCAGATAAATAGTAAGGCACTTTGGTATTAAGGGATACAAAAGTACAAAATTTCTCTGAGACTATAAACGTCTGCACCGCAGGTCTGACGTTTCGATTGTACGAAATAGTGTCAAATCTGCGGTGCATTTCTAAGGTTTTAACTTTATTAAATGTCAGACCGATGGTACAGACATTTAGTTTATACTCGCTTGCTGATGTTATCGTACATCTGTGTAAGCGTAGTTTTTAAGTCATATTTCCAAGTCCATTCTGGGTAGTGATTCTTGAACTTCGTAAGGTCAGAAATATACCAGATATGGTCGCCACTACGATTATCTTCGGCGTAGCTGTAACTCATTTTATTTCCTGTGATTTCCTCACAAATCGCAATTCCCTCTTGCATTGAGCAGTTCGAGAAGCGTCCACCACCAGCGTTATAAACTTCGCCAGCACGAGGATTTTGATAGAAATGCCAGAACATATTCACTAAATCCCAGCTATGAATATTGTCACGTACTTGTTTTCCTTTATAACCGAAAATCGTGTAGTGGTTTCCTGTAATGGCACATTTCATTAAATAAGCCAAGAAACCGTGCAATTGAGCTCCCGAGTGATTTGGGCCAGTCAAGCATCCGCCACGGAAAACCGCAGTTTTCATACCGAAATATCTACCGTATTCTTGCACCATTACATCAGCCGCTACTTTCGATGCACCAAAAATAGAGTGCTTCGAGTGGTCGATTGACATCAATTCGTCGATACCGTTAGTGAAATATGGGTGGTTTTGGTCGATTTCCCAACGAGTTTCCAGTTCTACCAATGGCAAGTAATTAGGTGTATCGCCATAAACTTTATTGGTCGAAGTAAAGATAAATACTGCTTCTGGAGAGTATTTACGAGTTGCTTCGAGCATTACGAGCGTGCCATTGGCGTTTACTGTGAAGTCAGTAAATGGCTCACGGGCAGCCCAGTCGTGGCTTGGTTGTGCAGCTGTGTGTACAACAAGTTTAATGTCAGCACCGTATTCGGCAAAGATTTTATTGATTTCTTCTTCCGAACGAATATCAGCTTTGTAGTGCTTGTAATTGCTGAATTTTTCTTCTAAACCTTTACGATTCCAGTCGGTAGAAGCCTCGGCTCCGAAGAAATACGAACGAAGGTTATTGTCGATACCGATTACTAAATCAAATTTTTCGGCAAAAAAGGCAACTGATTCACTACCAATCAAACCTGCCGAACCTGTAACTAATGCTATGTTCATTTATTGAAGTTTCGTTTTTGATGATGTTGGAGCATCGTGGGGTATAAAAAAATAAAAATAGGCATATTACAGTATATGTAGCATCAGAATGCCAAGATAAACTGTAAACCGCCTACTATAAGCAAAATCATTGGAGGCAATTATGCACCTTCATTAGATTTTCCTAAACCGAATAATTTCTCTTGAATCGCTTGTGTGCGTTTTTCAAGCTCAGGCTTAGCTGTATATTTATTTTTTAATTGACGTGCTGCTGAGTCTGGACTTACACCATAAACCCACTCATCACCTTGACGTACGTCTTTTTGTTCAATACGATTGGTTTTTTGATAATCGCATGAAGCCAACGAAACCGCTGCTACTGCAAATAATAAAACACTAAACTTTTTCATGTCTGAATGTTGTCGTTAAATTTGCACAAATTTAAGTTTGGTAATTCAATTCGCCAAGAAAAATTGTACTTTTTAAATGAAAAGGCAATAATTATAAGTTATGAGATATGAATTATGAGCTAAACGTGTTAGAAATTTCATATAGTTCAGGTTGATTATCCAGATATTTCTTTGGAAATAACTATTTATTAATAACAATGTTGATTTGGGATGTAGATAAAATAATTCTACATTCTTAATTCTACATTCTTAATTCTTAATTGTGAATATGATTTATGATGTAACAGTAGTTGGTGGTGGTATTGTCGGACTGGCCACGGCCCTACGTATAAAAGAGCAAAACCCGAGTTTGAAATTGCTCATCATCGAAAAAGAAGATGTAGTAGCTAAACACCAAACGGGGCATAACAGCGGAGTGATTCACTCGGGGCTTTATTACAAACCGGGTAGCTTGAAAGCAACGAATTGTATCAGAGGCTATCAGATGTTGTTAGATTTCTGTGAAAAAGAGGAAATAAAATATGACCTCTGCGGAAAAGTAGTGGTAGCCACTCGCCCTGAACAAATTTCGATTTTGGATGGACTTTTTGAGCGTGGAAAACAAAATGGCTTAGACGGCTTCAAGATGCTTTCACCAGAACAGTTGAAAGAATACGAACCACATGTAAAAGGCTTAAAGGGCTTTTTTGTACCGCAAACGGG
>NZ_JBMLRC010000342.1:33682-41413 GCF_049241225.1 Emticicia sp. | reverse complement strand
GGTATGCGTTTAGCAGCTCGTCGTCCTGACCTGATAAAAAAACTAATTTTACTCGAAACAACTGCCGACCCCGAGCCGCAGGAAAATATTGGAAAATATAAAACTCTCAATGCTATCGTAAAGTATATCGGATTTTTTCCGGTCGTTGGTAGCGTATTGAAAATTATGTTTGGTCAGAAATTCTTAAATGACTCAAATAGAGTAGAAGAAAAGAAATATTGGACTCAGCAGCTAAAATCGAACAATAGAAAAGGAATTACCAAAGCCGTTGATGGAGTAATTTACAGAAAAGGCGTTGCCGACGAAATACATAAAATCACTTGCCCCACATTAATTATGGTTGGAGACCAAGACGTGGCAACCGTACCTGATAAAGCACGCAAGATTCATTCGTTAATACCTAACTCAAAACTGATTGTATTTGCAGGCGGTGGGCATACATCGTCGGTAGAAGAACCTGGAATTTATAATGCTGAAATTGAAAAATTTATAAAATAAAAAAATCGGAGATAAGTAATTAGCCTTATCTCCGATTTTTTATTGTTGATTGATGTGATTCATTTTTGCATTCATAATTTGCCCAATTTCGAGGGCTTTGCTTTTTACAAAATCTGCTCTTTCGCCCGCAAAAAGAGAATCGGTTGTGAGAAACCACAGGGCCAACCATTGTTCAAAACGCTCAGTTGTAAGTGCGTGTTTTTCGTTGGCTTGTAGGTGTACCCACATCATGCCACCGTTGTAGCTACCTGTTTGAAATAGCCAATTCTCCCAAAAATTTACAACTCTCGTAATGTGCATTTCCCAATGCTCTGCTGGCATCTCAAATACTGGGGCAAGATTTGGCTCATTATGCACTCTCTCGTAGAAATTATTAACCAATAATTCTATATCTGCTCTATTCTGAATATCATCCATGTTTGAATTGGTTTGTAGGACAAGTTTCTAAGTTGTCGAAGTCGGTACAAAAGTAATTCTAAAACATAATTGATAGTATATGATTTTTCTCATAGAAAAAATATTTGTAAAAAAATTTTGATATAATGTAAAGTTTATTTTACATTTGTATCGTTAAAGTTTACATGAAAAAGCTATTACCTTAAAACAATTTTCAAAATTATGGAACCAAGATTCTTATTTCCGCATCGTTTCAAACTCATCGGATGGATTATAGCAATCCCATCAATTATTTTAGGTTTATTTGTTATGTTCGATAACCTAAGTCTAGATTTTTTTACGATTAAAGTACCTCTCGACTACATCGCTTACGATGGTTCAATAAATGAAAAAGGTTCGATTCCAAACGGAACAGAGTTAAATTTTACAGACGAAATTGCTACCATTGGAAGCATTGTAGGTTTACTTTTTATTGCTTTCTCGAAAGTGAAGTTCGAGGATGAATATGTATCAAAAATCAGATTAGAGTCTTTGCAATGGGCTATTTATCTTAATTTTGCACTTCTAATTACTGCCACAGTTTTTGTGCATGGATTGGCTTACTACAATGTGACAGTTTACAATATGTTCACACCGCTGATAATTTTTATCGTTCGGTTTTATTATTTGCTTTTGGTGAAAAATTGAGTTGGAGGTGTCACAAAACGGCGAGCAATATGTTCGCACCACAGAATTATGAAAAATAGAATCAGAATAGAAAGAGCCATTTTGGATATAACACAAGCCGATTTGGCCGAGAGAATAAATGTAAGTCGGCAGACCATCAATGCTATAGAAAGCAATAAATACGTGCCCTCAACTGTTTTGGCATTGAAGATAGCCCGTATATTTGGCAAGAGTGTTGAAGAAGTTTTTGAGCTTGATGAAAACGATTGATGCATTATGTTCGTTATAGATATGCTGCAATTCAGAAAATTTATTTTGAATTGCAGCATATTTCCTTATATTTGAATCTTTAGAAACCGAATATTGATGAAGAAAGCAATTATTTACAGTTTTTTGGTAGTATTAGCTGCTTGTACAACAAATAAAAAACTCCCAAAAGCTCCAAAGGAAAATGATAGAACTTCGTCGGCAATGCCTGTACCTGTCGCAAAACCCATGGTTGTTGCTATAAAGAGTAGGTATTTGTTGAAGGATTCTTCAGCCGTGCGGGTGTATATGGAAATGGATATTGAAAATCTAAAGAAAGAGCAGGTAGTGCAACAATTAAATGATAATTTCAGATTTAATTGGCTATTACAACCTGATTATGGTATTCGAGAACGCTTAGGTTCGGGAAAGATAGATTTGAGCGAACAAAATGTTGAAACCAAAGGCGGAAAGATTATGGTAAGTTTTGAGATTCCTCGTCCTAAAAATTTAGCGAAGGGGCTACTGCTTACCGAAGTTTTTCAGTTAGAAGATAGCAAAAAATCGAATAATGATTTAGTAATTGATTTTAATGGCACTCGCATAAACGACCGATTTGGCATTTATATTGGGAATTTATCAATGCCAGTTTTTAGAAATTATATCAATAAAACCGATTCATTTCAGGTAAAGAGTGTGTTGAGCCATCCTCGTGAATTGTATTTGATACGTTACAAAAATGATTTTAATCCTGCTCAATCTCCGATGGCAACCTCAGTTCGTCCGAGTATTGCCAATCTTACCATAGAAGAAACGATAAAAATTCAGACAAATACACCTATAAAACTTACTCACGAAGGGTTGTATCAGATGGTTGAAGATACTAACTCAACCAGTACAGGATTTGGATTTATGCTCGTAGATGAGCGTTATCCACGCCTAACACGTCCTGAAACTCTAGTTAAGCCGCTGATTTACATGAGCACCAGCCAAGAAATAAAGGCAGTCAATGATAATCCTAACGCGAAACAAGCCCTTGATAAGTTTTTCTTGGCAATTACCGATGGTAATCAGATGGTTTCTAAAAAAATTATTAAAAATTATTATCACCGAATCGAAGAAGCCAATCGTCTGTTTACGTCATATAAAGAAGGTTGGAAAACCGATAAAGGTATGGTTTATACAATTTTGGGGCCACCCAACAAAGTACAACGCAGCCGTGACCGCGAGGTATGGGTGTATGCACAGAATACCAATTTTTCAGAAATTATATTTACATTTAATAGAAAACCAAACCAATTTACGGAAAACTTTTATGAGCTGGTTCGTTATCCCGAATATCAGGCATATTGGTTTCCGTTTGTAGAAGCATGGAGAACAGGAAACGTAGTGGATTAGGCCGCAGTTCAGAAGGCGGTTATCGTAAACCCGAAGGCGATAATAAAACTGGATTTAAGAAAAAATATTTTGCAAAACCAACACCGGCTGGCTTTGAGAAACCCTCAAAACCTGATATTGTTTTTGGCGTACAGTCGGTTTTGGAAACTTTAAAAAGTACCAAAGAAATAGAAAAAATATTGCTTCAACGTGATTTTGGTCATGCTGAGGTAGAAAAATTGGCTCGTGAGCGTGAAATTCCCGTACAGAGAGTGCCGCTTGAGAAATTGAATCGTGTTACGATGAAAGTACATCAAGGGGTAATTGCGTTTGTTTCAGCCGTTAATTATGCCAAAACTTCCAACGTAGTTGCCGATACTTTTGAGAAAGGCGAAACGCCACTGTTACTTATTTTAGACCGTGTGACTGACGTACGTAACTTTGGTGCGATTGCCCGAACGGCTGAGTGTGCAGGTGTAAACGCTATTGTTGTTCCGGCTCGTGGAGCTGCTCAAATCAATGCCGATGCCATGAAAACTTCGGTTGGTGCATTAAATCACCTGCCTGTTTGTCGTGAAAATAGTTTATCTCAAATCGTGAGCGAGTTGCAGCAATCGGGTATACAGGTGGTGGCTTGTACTGAAAAAGCAACAACTGAGCTGTATGACGTAGATTTTTCGGTCCCAACAGCAATCTTGATGGGTTCGGAAGAAGACGGTATTTCAGATAATTTGCTCGAACAAGCTGACTATGCCACCAAGATTCCGATGGTAGGTAAAATCGGCTCATTGAATGTATCGGTAGCAACGGCAGTTATTTTATACGAAGCCGTTAGACAAAGACAGAAAGCATAGCGAAGTATAATTATTTTATAACAAGAAGCCTTTGATAAACGTATCAAAGGCTTCTTAGTGTTTTATCAGTCTACTTAAATGATAACTTCGAGCCATTTCGCTTCACATTATTTTTTTCTTGAAAACTCCGCATCAATAATCCAAAGGATACTATCAGGGTCGGTGTCTCCCTCAACTGTAATATCGGCTTTTTGGTAAATTGGCAGACGCTCATTATACTTCTCGGTGACGGTATCTAAAAGCGATTTACTTTCTAAATCAAACAACGGGCGTTCGTTTTTCTTAGATACTTTCATGCGTTCGACCAACATCGCAGGTTTTACATCTAAGAAAATACTGATACCGTTTTCTTTGATATACTCTAAACCATCATGATAGCAAGGTGTTCCACCACCTGTAGCCACTACCATTTTCGAGTCTTTTGCTATTTTTTTGAGTTGTTGATTTTCAACTTTTCTGAAATATTCTTCGCCATTTAAGCTGAAAATTTCTGCTATTTTTTTGCCTTCCGCAATTTCAATTCTCAAGTCTAAATCAATAAATTCATAACCCAGACTCTTAGCAATTTGTCGGCCAAGTGTACTTTTCCCCGACGAAGGCATTCCTATTAAAAAAATATTTGTGGTCATTCTAAAATAGTCGATAGTCAATTGTCAACTGACGACAGTTTATCAATAATTAAATTTATTTGTTCATTTTTTTGCAGCTTAAAGTTCGATGTTCTTCGGAATACTGTGATTGCCCCATTTACCTTTTACTACACCATTTTGTAACAAAATCACACACGGATTTGTTCGTGCCATTGTTTTTAATACTGTGGCATCGACCGAGAAATAAGGTGTTGTGAGCCCGTTTGCTTGGCTAAACTTCTGATAATCAGTCTGAATAACTGAAGTCAGAATCATCGGTGTAATTCCTTTTGCCTCAGAAGTTTTTATCAAAGCCTTTATTTCATTTATTTGTTCGGCATCCGCATTTTTTACATCTTTTATAATCACCAATAGTTTATTTCCTACGAAAGTCGAATCAGTGTAGTTGTTTCCTTGCTGGTCCGAAACCGAATAGTCAGTTATTTTTGGTTTGATTTTATCTTCATTGAGTGTCACCATCGAAACATATTTGTAAGTAAGCGTATCCATCAAAAACTCTTTGGCTACAATTTCTTCGTTGGTTTTCTTATTTAAAAACGTAAACTCCATGATTGGTTTTACGCCCGTCGGTTTCATTTGTTCAGGAATGCTTTTTCCGATGGCATAAGGCAAGAAATCAATTGGGGGAAGGTAACGAATAGCGTAAATACCAATTCCGAAAGAAATAGCCGTAACGATAGCCATCACTACATTTTGATTCGAGTTTGTGTATTTATTTCTGAAAACAAATATCACCAAGATAAAGACCGTCAAGAAAATATCTTTGTTGAACGATGTCCACGGTTTGAGTTTTAAGAAATCACCGAAACATCCGCAGTCGGTTACTTTATTGAAATATGCCGAATAGAAAGTCAGAAAAGTAAAGAAAACAATAATAATCAGCAATAACCACGACGTGATTTTCATGCGGTAGGATAGGAGTGTAGCTACCCCCAAAATCACTTCTAATGCACAGAAAATCAATGATAAAGCCAATGAATTATGGGCAAAAAACATAAATAAACCTTGCAATGAAGGTAAATCTTGGGCAAAAACCTCGAAATATTCTTCGAGTTTGATACCAGTTCCCACAGGGTCAACGACTTTTACGAAGCCCGAAAAAGTAAATATTACACCAACAATGATGCGGGCAATTTGTGAAAATAGTTTCATATAAATTCAATGAGTGAATGTTAGAATTAGTGAATGAGTGAATGAACGATTTTTTTCAAAGTTAAACCTCAATTTTAATACAATTAGTTAATGTCTTGTTAAACCAGTAACTAATAACAAGTTTTCTGATAACAAAAAAACTACTGCTGCCCTTGAGCTTGACCGAGTTTTATCATACAAAAAACTGCATAATTGATGATGTCCTGATAGCCAGCCTTGATGCCTTCCGAAACCAAAGTTTTACCTTGATTATCTTCTATTTGCTTGATTCTGAATAATTTCATCAAAATAATATCGGTCATCGAACTCACACGCATATCACGCCACGCTTCGCCGTAATCGTGGTTTTTATTGAAAAGTAACTCCATAACTTCCGCAACTTGCTTATTATACATGGCTTGCAATTGCTCAAACGGAATTTCGAGTTCGGTACTATTTACCAAATCTGCTTGGATGAGAGCCATTACGCAATAATTAATAATACCAATAAATTCGGGTACTTCGCCTTCATCGACACGGCTAAAACCATTGTCTTGAATCGTACGGATGCGTTGAGCTTTGATAAAAATTTGGTCAGTGATGCTCGGTAAGCGTAAAATACGCCAAGAAGTGCCATAATCTTTGTTTTTCTTCTCGAAAAGGTCTTGACAAATTTTTATGACATGGCGGTATTCGATTTCTGTTTGGTTCATTGTTTATGTAAATGCCTGCTGGCTTTGGGTTCTGTATTCAATTTAGAAAAAATTAATCAAGTTCAATAGATTGAATTATCTTTGACGCTAAAATTAATGAAATTGGAGAAAAAAGGCAGAACCGCCTTTATACTTGCAAAACTATAAAACTTCGGCTCTATAAGCAAATGACATTTATAAGTATCAATCACAAACACTACCCAAACGAGCCAGTAATTGGCCAAAAACTCATTGATTTATCGAAACCTACTGTTATGGGGATTCTGAATATCACGCCTGATTCGTTTTTTTCGGGGAGTAGATTTACACCCAATAGTAATCAAATTTTAGACCAAGCCGCAAAAATGATTGAGGATGGAGCAACATTTGTTGACATTGGTGGCTACTCGACTCGCCCTGATGCCGATGATGTGAGTGTTTCTGAAGAAATCGACCGAGTTTCGCCAGTGATTGAAGTAATTGCTCAGAATTTTTGGGATAAAGTGGCTATTTCGATTGATACTTTTAGAAGTAAGGTAGCTCGTGAAGCCGTAAAATCAGGGGCAACAATCATCAATGATATTGCGGGCGGAAATCTGGACGAAGAAATGTTTCAGACCGTTGCCGAATTGCAAGTGCCGTATATTTTGATGCACAGCCGTGGGAATCCTCAGACGATGTGTAAACTCAATGATTATCAAAACCTGACACTTGATGTAATCACCGAATTGCAAGAAAAAGTGGCTAAACTGAGAGCTTTAGCTGTGAAAGATATTATAATAGACCCAGGTTTTGGATTTGCCAAAAACGCCAAACAAGGTTTTGAAATGATGCGAAATTTGGATGCATTCAAAGTCATGGATTTACCGCTTTTGGTAGGAATTTCAAGAAAATCAATGATTTGGCGAACGCTCAATATCACCGCCGATGAAGCTCTCAATGGCACAACGGCATTAAATATGTACGCTCTCATGCAAGGGGCAAAAATCTTGCGTGTGCATGATGTGAAGGAAGCTATGCAAACGATTAGGCTGTTTGAGGAGTTGGGAGGATAGGAGAAAATTACTCAAAACTTTATCTTCTCATTTCAATGTATTATGAAAAAATGAAACAAAGTAAAAAAGGTTCTTCATGAGTTTATCGAATTTCATGAAGTAGAAAGAAGAACGTCGGCAGGGTTCAAAACCCTGCCGACGTTAAAACATTAGATAAAATCATAAA
>NZ_JBMLRC010000342.1:13179-33582 GCF_049241225.1 Emticicia sp. | reverse complement strand
ACGTCGGCAGGGTTCAAAACCCTGCCGACGTTAAAACATTAGATAAAATCATAAAGTGCTTTCATTTTCGTTACAGCCACTCCTTTATCGTCTCAGTCATTGCTTCAAATTCAATTAAAAATCCATCATGGCCATACATTGAATCAATAAGAGCGTATTTTGCGTTTGAAATATGCTTAGAAATAAACTCTTGTTCTTCGGGAGGAAATAATACATCAGAAGTAATGCCAATCACCAAAGTTTTTGCTTTGATAAGTTTGAGGGCATCCTCAACTTTACCACGCCCACGACCAACATCATGAGAATCAAACATCTTTGAGAGTGTCCAATAAGAAAAAGCATTGAAACGTTTGCCGAGTTTTTCGCCCTGATAATTTTGGTAAGTATTTGCCCTGAAAAAATCAACTTGACCTTCGTCACGAGATTGTGTGCGGCCATAAGTGGCATAATTTCGGTAAGATAAAAGAGCGATTGAACGAGCCACTTTCATGCCGTTCATACCCGCTTTCGGGTGACGCTCTGTCCAAGTTGGGTCGGCTGCAATAGCCATTCGTTGCGATTCGTTAAAGGCAATTCCCCACGGAGAATGAATGGCGTTTGTTGAGAAAAGAATTAAGTTTTCAATCAAATCGGGTTGTAAAATCGCCCATTCGAGTGCTTGTTGGCCACCCAACGAGCCACCAAGTAAAGTATTTATTTTTTCGATACCTAAATGAATACGAAGCAAGTCAATCGCACGAACAACATCACGGATACTCAAAAACGGGAAATCATGAAAATAAGGCTCGCCCGAAATCGGGTTTTTGCTTAGGGCATTGGTTGAGCCATAATGTGAACCCAAAATATTGGCACAAACAATAAAATGTTCATTTGGATTGTAAAGACGTTTTTCACCAATCAGTCCATTCCACCAATCGGACGGATTGGCGTTGCCCGTAAAAGCATGACACACCCACACAACATTATCTTTTTCAGCATTGAGTGTTCCGTAGGTAGTGTAGGCCAAATCAAATTCGGGAAGCCAAGCCCCCGATTCAAGTTTAAAAGGTTCGTCGTGATGAAATGTCTTATTTTCCATTAATGCTAAAAGGTACTACTTGGTGATTTGTTGTATAATTTTGTTGACTTTTACTTGTTGGTTTTTCTTAGCCGTTCGGCTAATTCTACTACTCTTTTTATTCGAGTTTCGGTTTGTTTGGCACTGTCAATCCAGTGTCTATAATCTTTTTGTTTTGAGGCCGAAAGTTGCTGAAATAAAGTGGCAAATTCTTCATCAAAATCTATCGCTTCCTGCAATTCAATTGGCATCGAAATTATCCTTTCTTCAAAATCCTCTTCAAGAGCAACCGAAATTTCATCGTGCAATTTTACCCCTAATTCTTTCTGTAATTTAAGAGGCAAAGTCATTGCATGAAAGCCATTACCCTTCGGAAAAAGATTACTCTTAAAAGGTTTATCATTAATGCTTCCTTTGACTTTAATGAATCCTTTTTTGCCAAAAATGTCATGAGCATTTTCAGGGAAATCAACATAATGCCATGACCCAGCAGGATTTGGGGGCATTTTCTTGATAATTTCTTTAAAATGAATGACTTTGTTGGGCATCATCAATTTTGCTTTCAAAAAACAAGGTCGAAGATAAAACTCTTACGAGCCAATCTTCGACCTTGGGAAATTATGCTAAAGCCTGTGTAATATCAGCTTTAATATCTTCTATGTGTTCGTACCCACACGAAATTCTCAATAAATTAGGGTCAACACCTGCCGAAAGTTGCTCACTTTCTGATAATTGTGAGTGCGTTGTTGAAGCAGGATGAATAATCAAAGTTTTAGCGTCGCCAACATTGGCCAAATGCGAAATTAACTTTAAACTATTAACAAACTTTTCTGCTCGTTCACGGTCACCTTTCAATTTGAATGAAAGCACCCCACCAAAACCACGTTGTAGATATTTTTTAGCTAATTCATGGGTTGGATGATTAGTTAAACCAGGATAATTGACTGATTCAACTTCTGGATGCTCAGATAACCATTGTGCTAATGCTGCAGTATTTTCACAAGTGCGTTCAACTCTTAAAGTTAAGGTTTCTAGACCTTGTAATAATAAAAATGAATTAAATGGCGACTGGCAAGCACCCCAATCACGGAGCCCTTCAACTCTACAACGAATGATAAATTGAATATTTCCGAAAGGGCCACCAACACCAAAAACACTGTTTAATATTAGTCCATGATAACTCGGTGATGGTTCGGTAAATTGAGGATATTTTCCATTTCCCCAATCAAATGTTCCACCGTCTATAATTACTCCACCCATTGAAGTGCCGTGTCCTCCAATCCATTTAGTAGCAGATTCTATGACTACATTTGCTCCGTGTTTGAGTGGTTGGCAAATTGCTCCCCCAGCACCAAAAGTATTATCCACAAAAAGTGGAAGGTCGTATTTTTTAGCTAAAGCTGCTAATGCTTCAAAATCAGGTACGTGTAAGCCTGGATTACCGATGGTTTCGACGTAGAGGAGTTTTGTTTTTTCATCAATCAATTTTTCAAAACTTTCAACATTATTTCCTTCGGCAAAGCGAGCTTCTACCCCAATATTTTTAAACGAGTTTTTAAATTGATTGTAAGAGCCACCATAAAGAAACGAAGTTGTGACAAAATTATCGCCAACAGTTGTTACATTATTGATGGCAATAAACTGAGCTGCATGTCCGGAAGAAACAGCAAGTGCAGCTACACCACCTTCAAGAGCAGCAATACGTTTTTCAAAAACATCACTTGTTGGATTCATGATTCGGGTATAAATATTTCCGAATTCTTTTAGAGCAAAAAGGTTTGCTCCATGAGCCGAATCCTTGAATTGATAGGCGGTAGTTTGATAAATAGGCACCGCACGAGATTGTGTAACTGGGTCAATTTCCTGTCCAGCATGTAGCTGAAGTGTTTCAAATCGTAGTTCTGACATTGGTTTTGTTGGTTTAAATTTTAATAAAAAGTGAATTTTGTAGCGAAACTGACGTATAGCAAAAACACCGTGCTTTGCCACACATGAAATAAAACCAATTTTAAAACGATTGTCGTATGATTGGTTTATAAGTCCGAATGGTTTCGCCATTTCGGTAGGTATTGGCACCTTATCGCTTGAAGCGGGACAGGTTGCCCGAGGTTCGTAGAGCCTATTCTCTCCCCTCGTCTGTATAAATCAATCAATTAGCTACTGGAGTAGAATAATTGAATTGATGTTGCAAAGATGCGGTAGGATTTGTTAAAAAACAAGCGAAGTAGAACAATTTTCTAAATTGTTCGTTGGCAAAATTTTATAAATTGTTTCTGCCAAAATATTCATTTATATCTTTAAAACCTTTGTTCCAATCTCGTTTTTCGGCCAGAATACCCGCCATCAGAAAATCTTCTATGAGTGCATTTGCTCCGTTGATACCGGCAGTGTCGTTATCAAAACTTATCAGAATCTTGTATTTTTTGAAATATTTCATCCATTCTTTCTTAAAAATTTTGGCACTTCCCAAACTCACGGCCATCATGCCATGTTTCACTAAGGTCATGCAATCGAATGCACCTTCGGTGAGATATACCTCAGAATTTGGACGAAGTTTTTTGATAGAATCAAGATTGAAAATACTGCGAGGAACGCCCGAAAGAAATTGATATTTACTTGCACCTTCAGGAGGATTTCCGATAGTTCGACCTTGCAGATAAACGATTCTACCATCCTGATAATAAGGAATGATGATAGGATGAACGAAAAATACTAAATTGCCTTTATCGTTGACAATGCCGCAGGCTTTTAAATCTTCTAATGAATAGTTTGATTTCAGAAAATCATTGGCAACTACGTAGTTTTTTATTACAAAAAGTTTGAAGTGCCTAATCGTCCAATCATCAATTCCTCGGCCACGTAAATATTCAGCCGCTTTTCGAGCTGACTCGGTAGCAGGTTGAGTGAGGCAAAATTGCTGAAAACGCTCGTATATTTCGCTATAAATTGGCTTGAATTCAAACTGCTTTTCGGGAAGAGGCTTGTTGGTGTAAACACTTTGAATGTCGAGTTTACGAATAGTTTTATGACGAACACCATCATAAGCAGGAATATAACGAGTGGCGAGTTCTTCGAGAGCGGTTTTGAAGTCAATCTGACAGGCATCGGCATAGAGATTAATCACATCACCGTGTTTGCCACAGCCAAAACAATGAAACTCGTTTTGTGGTGGAGGGTAAAAAACCAAAGAAGGTGAGTCTTCAACGTGAAAAGGGCAATTCATGCGTCGGCTCTGAACAATTTCAAAGCCCAAGTCACGAGCAACTTGCCGAATATCAATTTCCTTTACACGTTGAAGTAGGTTATCCATTGAATGAATTTACGAATGACGAATGACGAATTCGGAATCTGATTTGAGTATGAAAACTTTATGAGTTTTTTATACTGTGGACCGCCGAAATTTGACTGTGGACTGCTCACTTTCTATGAATCATAGTCGGAGCAGCTTGAGCTTTTGCATAGAGCACAATATCTGCAATCGTCACACGGTCGGGTGTATTGATAGCATAGAGAATTGCATCGGCTACATCTTCGGGCTGAATAGGGTCAAAGCCTTCATAAACTTTTTTTGCACGTTCGCTATCGCCCTTAAAACGCACCAACGAAAAATCGGTTTCTACTGCACCAGGGGCAATATTTGTTATTTTTATGCCATATTTGGTCAAATCATGACGCATTCCCTCGCTAATTGCCTCCACCGCTGATTTCGAGGCACAATAAACAGCTCCATTAGGGTAAGTATATTTTCCTGCAACCGAACTTAAATTGATGATATGTCCTTTTTCACGTACTACCATTATTGGCATTACAGCTTTCGACACATAGAGTAAACCTTTCACGTTTCCGTCAATCATGGCATCCCAGTCTGTAATGTTCCCATCTTGAATTGGCTCAAGGCCGTGGGCATTTCCTGCATTATTGACTAAAATATCAATTTTTTTCCATTCTTCGGGCAGAGATTCAATCGCACTGGCAACATCGGCTTGATTACGCACATCAAAAGATAGTGTTATGACTTGCACTTTTTCCAAGAAATATTCTTTCAATTCCTCTAAAACCTCCCGACGACGACCGCACAGAATCAAATCAATTCCTGCGTTAGCAAAAGCCTCGGCTGTTGCTTTTCCAATTCCTGATGTTGCACCTGTAATGAGGGCTATTCTTTTCATTTGTTGATATTTTCTTATTTAGTTATTTAATTGTTCCCGTAGGAACGTCCAATTTGGACGTTCCTACAATATTTACGAATTAATTAATAACCTTCGGCCCATCTTGATTAATTCCTGAAACGTACTCATTTGCGTGAATACCCACTTTTTCAAAGCTATTTTTCATAGCAATTGCCACTTTTTCGGCAGTTTCTTTGCCTTGACTAAATGCAAAAATCGAAGGGCCAGCTCCCGAAATACTACATCCTAAAGCACCTGCTTCTAAAGCCGCATTTTTCACTTCCCAAAACTCAGGAATTAAAATTGCTCGAACGGGTTCGATAATAAAGTCAACCATCGAACTGGCAATTAGCTTATAATCGGCTTGCATTAAACCTGCAATCATACCAGCCACATTTCCCATTTGGGCAATGGTGTTTTTCATCGAAACTTCATTACGCAAAATATGACGTGCATCTTTTGTATTTACCTCAATATCAGGATGTACAATAGTTACGTATAGCTCATCGGGTGTAGGTACTTTAAAAACATCAAGTGGCTGATAACTACGCACAACTACAAAACCTCCAAGTAGAGCAGGGGCTACGTTATCGGCGTGGGCAGAGCCACAAGCAATGCGTTCTCCTTCCATCGAAAATGGTAATAATTCTTTTGCAGAAAGAGGTTTGCCCAGCAATTCGTTCACCGCAAAAACTCCCGCCACCGAACTCGCCGAACTGCTTCCCAGTCCGCTTCCGAGTGGCATTTTTTTGTGTAATTCAATCTCTAAACCTTGTGTACATCCTGTTTGTTCGAGGTATTTTATAATCGGAACCGTTACGGCGTTTTTAGAAACATCGTAAGTGAGTTTTCCTTCTTCGCCTGTAATATTTGTGATAATGATTTGATTATCAGAACGTTTACGAACAATAACTTCATCGCCAGGGGCATCAACTGCAAAGCCGAAAATATCAAATCCACAGGCAACATTAGCAACGGTAGCAGGGGCAAAAATCTTGATTGAGTCCATCAATAAAAATAGGGTGTTTTCTTTGGTTATGTTCGCCAAATTTAGCCCTTTTTAAGAAATTTTCGGCTGACAAACTTATAAATATTATTGAGTTGTTAATTTTTAAATAGAAAATTAAAAAAAAAGTTGTTTTTTAGTTACTTTTTATTACTTTTCGATTCGTAAATAGTAAAACAAATTTTCCTAAACCTCAAACAATTCAAACAATGAACAGATTTCTATTACCCATTCTGATTCTGCTTTGGTCGTTGTTGTATACTGGTTGGTGGAACTGTAACCGTAAACCTTTGTGTTCGGGTGAACCAATTGTGGCCGACACAACATCAGCGGTAGTGGCAGATACTCCAGCCTTTGACTCAAGCAAGCAGACAGATTCTGTAAAAGTAGATACTGTGAAAGCAGCTGCAACACCAGAAGAACAAATCTTGTTTACGCCTCTAGATGTTTACTTTAAAGTTAACCAATCTGGCATTGAAAAAACTGCCGAAGTGGAAACCTTTATAGCAACAGCTAAAAAGTATTTTGAAAAACATCCAGATAAACAGCTTTTAATCACTGGTCATGCCGATAGTGATGGTTCGGATGAACTAAATCAACGTCTGTCAGAAAATCGTGCAAAGCAAACAAAATCATTCTTGCTCAAAGAAGGAATCAAGGCTTCGCAGATGACAACCGAAGGCAAAGGCGAAAAAGAGCCAATCGCCTCAAATGATACACCAGAAGGCAAATCAAAGAATCGTCGAAGCACAATCAGATTGAAAGAGTAAAAGAAGTCAACAGTTGGCGGTCAACATTCCACAGTAGTTTGATACTATTTATGTTGTTAGTCGACTCATACATCATCGCAGTTTAAGAAATTTTATAACTTTAAAAATATAAAAAAATGGAATTTTTCAAATGTTGGTTAACAGATTTCCCATGGGGAGTTTTTCTTGGATGTTTATTACCACTTTTATTACTTTGGTGGTGGCTAAGCCGTGAAATTAATCGTTGGAAAAGACATGCGGCCGAACTACAAGATAGAATCAATTTCTTGGAAGGAGAGTTAGATGCTTGCAGAAAATCTAAAGTATCGACAAATGTAAGTGTTGAGGCGGGTGGAAGCACTGCGGCAGGTATTGGTGGAGCAGGAATTGCAGCAGGGGCTTTAGGTCTGGCAGGAACAGTTGCTGCCGCTGCACCAACTAAAAAAGATGATTTGAAAATTGTTGAGGGAATCGGTCCAAAAATAGAAGAGTTGTTTAATAATGCCGGGATTTACACATTTGCCGAGTTAGCTGAAACCTCGGTAGAAAAAATGAAAGCGATTCTTGATGCGGCAGGGCCTCGTTTCCAAATTCATAATCCTACTACTTGGGCCGATCAAGCTGCTTTGGCTCGAGATGGCAAATGGGATGAATTGAAGAAATGGCAAGATGAACTTTATAAAGGTAAAGCCTAGGTCAATTAAGAATGTAGAATTTTTAACTTTGATATCTACCTGTATAGTTCTAAAAAAAGTCGCTAAATGTATTTTTAGCGACTTTTTTTATTCATTTAGATTTATTTGTTGAATAAATTGATAGTTTCATAGTAAATTTGAATTTTATAAGTCAGCATTTTAATTGAAATCATTCTTAATTCTACATCGCACGGGCGACCCCGTCTTAATTCTTAATTCTTGGTGAAACGACTTGCTATTTTTGCTTCGGGTTCGGGAAGTAATGCCGAACGAATAACTACCTATTTTGCTGATAACGAATCCGTTATTGTGGAATTGTTTCTCACTAATAATCCCGCGGCTGGTGTAATTGAGCGGGGGCGTAGGCTTGGTATTCCAACAGTTTTGTTTGATAAAAAGACATTCTCAAAGACTAATAAAATCGTTGATTTACTGCAAAAACAACAAATCGACTTAGTTATTTTGGCTGGTTTTCTGTGGCTAATTCCCGAAAACTTAGTAAAAGCATTTCCAAATAAAATCATTAATATTCATCCTGCATTGCTTCCAAAATACGGTGGTAAGGGCATGTGGGGGCATTTTGTGCATGAAGCAGTTGTGGAAGCTAGAGAAAAAGAATCTGGCATAACGATTCATTACGTAAATGAGCATTATGACGAAGGGAAAATTATTTTTCAAGCAAAATGTGATGTCGTACCAACTGATACTCCTGATGACGTAGCCAAAAAAGTACAGGCCCTCGAACACATTCATTTCCCCGAAGTCATCGAAAGTATAATTGTAGAGCACAGTTAAATTCATTGATGTCAAGTTTAATTATTAAACATTAATCTTCTAATATTCAGCATCAAAAATAGAATGCCAGTTTTATCAACAAACACCGATTATCAGCCCCCCAAATGGCAATTTAATGCCCATATTCAAACAATTTATCCAAGTCTTTTTCGCAAAATTCCTGTTGATTATAAACGAGAGCGAGTTGAGCTACAAGATGGCGATTTCTTGGATTTGGATTGGTCGTTTGCTGGAGCATCACGTGGTAAAAAACTCGTGATCGTTACGCACGGCTTGGAAGGCGACTCGACTCGCCACTACGTGACGGGTATGATAAAGAAATTCAATGATAATGGTTATGATGGCTTGGGCTGGAATTGTCGTAGTTGTAGCGGTGAAATGAATCGTTTGCCCCGTTTTTATCACCACGGGGATGTCGATGATATACGTTTTGTGGTCAATTATGCCATCAATACCTACAATTATGAAGAAGTTGTTTTGGTAGGGTTTAGTATGGGTGGAAGCATGACAGTTCGACTTTTGGGACAAAATTCCGAACTTTTACCAACGCAAGTGAAGTTTGGCTTGGCGGTTTCGGTTCCGCTTGATTTATATACTTCGGTCTATGAACTGTATAAGCCTGGTCGTAGGTTTTATATGAAACGCTTCATCAATAAACTGGGCAAAAAAATAAAAGAGAAGTCAACGCAACATCCTCAAAATAATTTAGTTAGTTATGAAGGATACAAGCAAATCAAAAATTTTGAACAGTTTGATAGCCGATATACCGCTCCGATGTTTGGTTTTAAAAATGCCCACGATTTTTATCAGCAAGCAGCGGCAAAGCCTTTTCTGAAGTCGATAAAAGTACCTACATTAATAATCCAAGCTATCAATGACCCATTTTTATCGCCCGAATGTCTGAATTTAGGCGATGCTGAAAATAACCCCAACGTACATTTACAATTATTAAAATTTGGCGGCCATGTAGGTTTTATGATGCCAAATTCCAACGAAACATGGGTGGAACGTAGAGTAATTGAGTTTATTAAAGAGCACAAAGCATAAGATTTTAAATGAATAAATTAGAGAAGATTCTGCACAAAAGTTTTTTATATAATCCAGTCGAAAACTGGCTTTGGTTTGTAGGAATATTGTTGGTAGGCTTGCTTTTCAAGCGGATTTTTTCGGTTCTTGTCAGTAAAGTTGTTTACCGTTTAATCAAACAAGAAACCCAAAATATACCAGTTTCTAACTTCGTAGATTTGCTGAAACGCCCAGTTGAGTTTATCATTACCCTCCTCATCATTTATTCAGCAGTTGACGAAATCTCTTTTCCAAAAAAATGGCGAATCATCCCGTTTGGTAAAATGAGAGTAAGCGAATTTGCCGATAAACTGCTCGATACGCTTTTTGTGATTGCCATCACTTGGATAATTATCCGACTTGTAAAATTTTTTGCTTTAGTTTTTCTTAAAAAAGCCGAAGAAAATGATACCAAAACAGATGAGCATCTCGTGCCGTTTTTCAGAGATATTATCATTGCTTTGATAGTTTTCTGCTCATTTTTCTTGATTTTGGGCTTTGTTTTTCGTCAAGATGTCATTAGTCTAATCACAGGTTTGGGTATTGGTGGGGTAGCTTTAGCTTTAGCTGCACGTGCTACGCTCGAAAACCTTTTTGCTTCTTTTACGTTATTTACAGAGCAACCTTTCATTGTTGGCGATGACATTGAGCTGGGAAGCATGGTCGGGAAAGTTGAAAAGGTTGGTTTTCGTAGTACCCGAATCCGTCACGTTGATGGTAGTCTGATTGTTGTGCCCAACCAAATGTTGGTTTCACAAACACTCAACAATCTTACTCAGCGTAAAGACCGTCGTCATAAGTTTTTCATACGGCTAAAACTCGATACACCGATTTCAAAAATCAAAGCCTTAGTTGATGAAATTCAGCTACTTATTGATAATCATGAACAAACAAGTTTGCACGAGGGGCATGTGAAGTTTGATGCAATCGGCGAATATTCAATAAATCTATTGGTAGTATTTTTTGCAGCAACGCCCGATTACTGGCAGAGTAAAACCATTCGTGAAGAAATAAATTATAAGATTAATCAATTGATTGAAAAGTACGGTATTGAGTTGGCAAATCCAACCACAACCATGTTTGGAATTACTGATGATAAAATTATTGATGATGATTATTGAAAATATATATTCCTATCGAATAAAAATATTTTGCTTATTTTCGAGAAAACGCTTGCAAAGTTCGGATTAAAGTTTTATTATTGCATTCAAATCCAACAAAACACTTCAATCGGCTCATCTATTCTCAACAGAAAATTCTTGATTTAGCCAATTGTATCCGAGCAAAGTTTCCGTTTTTTTCGAGTAATTCCTGAGTATTTGATTAAATGCTAAAATTCTTGGAAGTGTCTTTTCCGAAATACATCTTATTTAAAAAATCTAACCGCTAATCTTTAGCAATTGTAACGTCTTGTTAATTCTCTCGTATGTACACATCAGAAGAACTGAATCTTAAACTTCTATCAGAGTTAAGGAAAATTTGTATAGAAATTGGCATTAAAGATGTCCGAACGGCCTCTAAAACCGAATTAATAGAAAAGATTTTAGAGAATCAAAGTTCAGCATCACTCTTTAATACTCCCAAAAGTGTCAGTGCCGACACCTCTGCAAATCAGCCAATCGAGCAGCCTCTCTTTAAAGAAGATAAAGGAATAAAAAATAGAAAACGCTTACCTAAGACTGACGAAAAAACTGCCGAACCAGCAGTTGCAGAATTATCTCCTGCGATAGGTGAGGCTAAGCCAAATACTGAAAAAAGCCAGACAAAATCTGAGAATTTCAAAAAAAATGATAATAAAAAGTCATTTGAGAAACAAAAGCCGGTTCCTGCTCAGCCAGAGGTTTTCTCTGATATGCAAGCAGCCGACGAAGAACCAATATTGAATCTGGAAGAACCCGCCGACTTTGACTTAGCTGCCATTGATGCTGAAATGGATGAGTTTGCTCGCTTGACCGAAGATATTATACCTGATATTCCAGAGCCTAAAGAAGACAAACGCTACGTTGATACTTATACCAAAGACATCAAAAAACAGTTCAATAACCTCATCAAGGAGTTTGATGGCATTATTGAAAACGAAGGTGTTTTAGAAATTATGCAAGAAGGTGGATATGGTTTCCTTCGTTCGGCAGATTATAATTATTTGGCGAGTCCCGACGATATTTACGTATCGCCATCGCAAATCAAATTGTTTGGTTTAAAAACCGGTGACACCGTAAAAGGTGCGATTCGCCCACCGAAAGAAGGTGAAAAATACTTCGCTCTTTTGAAAGTTTTATCAGTAAATGGTAAAACTACCGAAGAAATCCGTGACCGTATTCCGTTTGAATACCTCACTCCACTCTTTCCCGAAGAACAAATCAAATTAAGCAGCCGACCAGACGTATATTCTACTCGTGTACTTGATTTATTTGCACCCATCGGAAAAGGTCAACGTGGTATGATTGTGGCACAACCTAAAACTGGTAAAACGGTTTTGTTGAAAGAAATTGCCAATGCCATCACTCGCAATCACCCAGAGGTTTATTTGATTATTTTGTTGATTGACGAACGCCCAGAAGAGGTTACCGATATGCAACGCAGCGTGCGTGCCGAGGTAATTGCTTCAACTTTTGATGAAACTGCCGATCGTCACGTAAAAGTTTCGGGCGTGGTTTTAGAAAAAGCAAAACGCTTAGTTGAGTGCGGACACGATGTAGTTATCTTGCTCGACTCAATCACGCGTTTGGCTCGTGCTTATAATACTGTCATTCCTTCATCGGGTAAAATCCTTTCGGGTGGTGTTGATGCCAATGCACTTCACAAACCAAAACGTTTCTTCGGTGCGGCTCGTAATGTAGAAAATGGTGGTTCGTTGACGATTATCGCAACGGCCTTGATTGATACAGGCTCGAAAATGGACGAAGTTATCTTTGAAGAATTTAAGGGTACGGGTAATATGGAACTCCAACTCGACCGTAAATTATCGAACAAACGTGTTTATCCTGCGATTGATATTTTGGCATCAGGGACACGTCGTGAAGATTTATTGATGGATAAAGATTCATTACAAAAAGTGTGGTTATTGCGTAAATTCATGGCCGATATGAACCCAATGGAAACAATGGAATTCTTACTCGATAAAATGAAAGGAACTCGTAATAATGAAGAGTTTTTATTGACGATGAATAGGTAGTCCACGGTCAATGGTCGATAGTCCATAGTGCTGATAATACAAATACCATTCACTTAGAAAGGTTTGCAATTTTGGTTGCAGACCTTTTTATTTGTGCTGTAAATCCTATTATAACTTTAAATGAAAAACAAAAATCCAGTTTTATACAACTTATTCAGTTCTTTTGGTGTATTTTCTTCTGCCGAAATTGAGCATATTCTCTCACAATTTGAGTCTAAAATCTACAAAAAAGGTGCAGTAATTTTAGATATTGGAGAAATTAACGATAAACTTTATTTTATTGAATCGGGAATTTTGCGAGAGTTTTCGGTAAAAGACCAAGACCAAGACCAAACCATTACCCACTGGTTGATGGCAGAAAATGATTTTCAATATGTAGCTGACAGTTTTTTAGAGGAAAAACCATCTACGGTTGCGATTGATGTACTTGAAAAAGCTAAACTGTGGGTGATTTCCAAAGAAAAAATAGATAAACTTTATTTAGAATGCCCTCAACTAAATTTTATTGGTAGAGTTTTATTGGAGCAAAATACTATCAAATATGAAGCATTCATAACAGCATTAAGACAAAAAAAGGAAGAACGCTTAGAATGGTTTTATAAATACCACAAAGGCTTGATAAACCGTGTGCCATTGAGGTACATTGCTACTTACTTAAATATGACTCCGCAAGCATTGAGCCGAGTTAGAACCAAAATGGCAAAAGCTGAGAGAAAGAAATAATTGTATGTTTCGACAATTCCATTGCGGCATGAATTGCGTTTTTGCAAGTTTTTTCTTGCGGAAACGCAATTTTTTTTGAAGTAAACTTTGCTCTACTTTGCAATAAATAAGCCCCCCAGAAATCTTGGCGGACGACGGGAGGCTCATAAGTCTAACTTTTAATAATTAAACAGTGTAAAACTATGAAAAGGATTTCCATTTTCAAAATTCTGGGCTTGGCTATTTGCTTTTATGGAGTAGTTTCTTGCCAAAAAGATGAAATAAATTCATCTAATTTATCGTTGACTGAACAGCCCAAACAACTAACGGCAGCACAAAAGCAACAGTTAGAAGATTTATCGAACCCTGAACAGAGTGCAGACGTAGTATCAAGAAAGGGTAGGTTAGTTTTCAAAGACCTTGAAGCCTTCAAGAGAGTAATTGGAGAGTTGAAAGCAATGAAAACGGAGGAAGAGGTGGAAAAATGGGCTTCAAAGTTTGATTTTATCCCAATTTCAAAAACTTATCAAGAGAGATGGAAAGAAAAAGGTATGATTACAAAAGAATTTTGTGAGAAAAATCAACTGGCTTTTATTCCCGACCCAACTTTTGCAATGATTTTGAATAAAGATGGAATTTATCAAATTGGGAAAGAAGTTCAAAAAATTACCAATGAAAAAGGGTATGCCATTTTAGAGACTAAAGAGAATTTGTTAAATGATTTAAAGAGTACATCATTGAGAAGTTATGAGGTAGTAAGCGAATTGGTTAAAGTTAAGAAGGAAAATTTAAGACCAACAAATTTCAGCGGTGAGATTGGTACAATGTATTGGGGGCCTACTGACTTAGACGGAAATCCAACATTGATAACTTTAGAGGCATGGAATGTTAATTATGGTGGACAATATGCAAGTTTTGGAGTGAGGTCACAGAATTTGGGACCAGACCAATTAGATGAAATAAGCGTTGCTGCACAAGGTTATTTTGAGCTCAATACGTATTTATTTAATATTGCTTTAGATTCAGGGAATTTTTACGAAGGTGATACTGAATATAATTCTTCATTTGTTAATAAAACAATAAAATGGTATGTTTCTCCATTACCTTGGTTAGGAGCAAGATATGTGATTTATGGTACGGCATATGGAGCTTCAATGTTTAATGGAGTTACTTATACAGCGGGTTGGGGGTTAAATCTATAAATTTATTGCCCACTTTAATCTATTTTAAAGTGGTTTTTTTTTAAAAACCATGAAGAATGTACTAATATTATTGTTTTTTTTACTGTTTGGTTGTGTACGTCAGGAATTAGTTAGTGAGATTGAAATTGATAAAAACGATTCCACGTTAATTATCTATTCTTTAATTACACCAAGTAAGTGGATTTATGTGAATGTAAGAAAAACCATACCTATTGGAGAAGAAAATAATACCAATATTTATTCAACTAATACAAAAGATTCAACGTTCGATTTAGTGACAGGTGCAAATGTTGAAATAGAAAATTTACTAACCAATAAAAGTCTTTTATTACCAGAGGTAGAAAGAGGTGTTTATGGGGTTTCCCCTGATTTGTTTCCAATAGTTTCGGGTGGGAAATATGCGTTAACTGTTAGCTATCGAAACAAAAAAACATATGCTCAATGTGAGGTGCCATCACAAGCAGCAATGATAGATAGATTTATTGCATCCCCTTTGAAAGTTATCAATGATACTATTACTAACAATGGAAAAGTCTTGTTTGTAAAACTCAGTTCTTCTGATTTGCTAATGTCAGGCAAAGATATTTCGAATAAAACCGAAAGTTTAAATTATGTAAGATATATTGAACGTGAAACCAAAAAAATAAATGGTAAAGTTATTAAAGTATCAGAGCCTGCTTTTGGAAAGCCTGATATATCAAGCGGAGAATTTATTTTTTATGGTGGAGTTGCTTTGAATCAAGATGATGTTTCACAGTTAGTGAGTGTTCAGGTTTTAACAGTTTTCCCAATATTTCAAGAATATTTTCAAAATTATTACCTAAGACTAAATCAAAAATCTAATTTACAAGAAAATCCTTTTATGGCGTTTAAGGGAGTTATTCCTGTCATTACAAATATTCAAAATGGCTACGGGATTTTTGCAGGATATTTGATTTCTCCACCAAAACAGATAGTCGTAACGAGATAAGAATAAAATGAAATATTTGTGCCTATTATTTTTTATTTGTTACACTAAATGTACCGCCCAATTTGTAATTAGTGGGAATATTTTTGATTCGAAAGATTCAACTGGATTACCTGGAGTAGTAGTTAATTTCACTGGGCAATCAAAGTTTACTGTAACTAATGACAAAGGGTTTTTTAGTAAAAAAATGAAAGGTAATCCTAAGAAAATCATAGTGAAATCAATGAATTATGAGACAATAGACCTTAATCTGAATGAAATTAAGGCTGATACTACACTAACTATTTTTCTAAATTATAAACAACAAGAACTTACTGAAATTATTATTTCTGCAAATAGTATAGAAGAAAATCTATCGAATCCTGTTTCGGGTCTTACGAAAATAAGTGCAAATACAATTAAAAAACTACCTTCTTTGGGCGGAGAAAAGGATTTGATGAAAGTTTTGATGCTTCTGCCAGGTACTAAAAGTATTTCTGAGGGTAGTGCTGGAATGTATGTTAGAGGAGGAAGTCCAGACCAAAATCTTGTTTTATTAAACAATGCTCCAATTTATACTTCTAATCAGTTTTTTGGTTTATTATCTACTTTCAATACAGACGCAATAAAAAGTGTAGAACTTTATAAAGGGGGCATTCCTGCAAAATATGGTGGTCGTATTTCCTCAGTTTTGGCAGTGCAATCCTTAACCTCTAAAATGGATAAATTTGATATTAACGGTAATTTAGGGTTAATCTCTGCGAAGTTTCAAGTTGATATTCCAATTATTAAAAATAAGGCAGGCCTCCTATTTTCCACTCGTCGAAATTACTTCGACCTTTTGAAAAATAGAATACCAACACCACAGCTAAAAAATGGAATTCCAAACTATCATTTTGAAGACTATAATTTAGATTTTACCTACAAAATTAATATTCACAATGAGTTAAAAATATTTTCCTACGCTAATAAAGATTTTTGGAATGCAAGTAAAGATGAAAGATTTGTCGGAGGGCAAAATATTTTGTACAAACAAACTTTAGAGAATAAAATTTTAGGACTCAATTTTAATTCATTGTTAAGAACTAAATTTCATTATTTCTTGAGTATAAATACTTCAGCGTACGG
This sequence comes from Emticicia sp., assembly GCF_049241225.1. Lineage (NCBI taxonomy): Bacteria > Pseudomonadati > Bacteroidota > Cytophagia > Cytophagales > Leadbetterellaceae > Emticicia > Emticicia sp. The sequence goes on along the minus strand of NZ_JBMLRC010000342.1, from coordinate 16,893 downwards.
ATATAAAGTTGCCAATGGAATTGAAGACACTTTTCGTAGCGAAATAAATAATTTTAAAACTGGGGTTATTGATAACACTATTGTTAACCACCTAAACTGGTATCAATCAGATTTACTTACGGTCATTGCTGGTATTAGGTATTCTAATCAGAAAATAATTCCTCATTTATTAGATTACAGAGCCTTAAATCAAGAAATTTCAATTAAAAGAGTGCAAAAACCAACCAACGAACTGAGTTTTTATAATGATTATGAATGGAGAATTTCTCCTAAAATAAAAAGTGTTTTAGGTTATCGGATTACTAATTTGAAAAATGATACTTCACTTTTTTTGATTGAGCCAAGATTTTCACTAAACTATAAAATAAATAATAAACAGGCACTAAAGTTTGGTTATCAGACAATAAATCAGTGGTTTCATCTAATTTCTAATCCTGGTTTAGGCCCAATAGAAGATATTTGGGTTGCCTCAAATCGCAAAATACTACCTCAAAAAGGGAGACAAACAACCATTTCTTATGAAAAAATATTACATATAAATAGAAATGATTACATACTGAAATATGATATATATTACAAAGATTTTAAAAATATTATAGCGTATAAAGATGGGTTTAGTTCTTCTGATTTTGCAATTTATTCTAATCAAGCAACTGATAATTGGGAGGATTTTGTAACCCAAGGGAAAGGAAAATCTTATGGTTTAGAATGTTTATTGGAAAAAAAACAAGGAAAATTAAATGGCTGGATTGGCTATACACTTTCTTGGACAAGACATCAATTCGATGAATTGAATAATGGGAAATGGTTTTACGCAAGATATGACCGCCGACACGATATTTCTATTGTGCTAATGTATAGTTTAAGCTCAAAGTGGGCGTTTTCTGCCAACTGGATTTACGGAACAGGACAAGCTACAACAATTCCTATACAAATTATTTCTACTCCTTTGTTCAAAATTAATGCCGATAAATTTGATAGTAGAGGATTTAGCCCCACCTTTGTGAATAGTGATAGAAATGCCTATCGAATGAAAGCAATTCATCGTTTGGATTTTGGTGTACAACGCAATGTAAAGCACCGATGGGGAGAAGGCATTTGGGATTTATCAATTTACAATGTTTATAATAGAAAAAATCCATTGTATTATTATTTAGGCTATAATCAACCTAAAAACTCTTACTCTATTTATTCTGTTTCAGTTTTTCCAATAATCGGGTCAGTTTCTTATAATTTTAGACCATTTTGGAGGTAGTCTCACTCAAAAATCTCACTAACCTTCACCTCAAACTCAGGCAAAACGGGTGCTGCTGAGCAAATATCATCTTCCATGCAAATCTGCACTTGCTTGCGAGAGGTATAGACATAGACTAATTCAGGTTCTGGTAAAATATTCCAAACTACTTTTACTCCTGCTTTAAAATATTCTGTTATTTTTTTCTCAATCTGATAGGGTTTATCATTCGTTGAAGTTACTTCTATGACAAATTCAGGTACTATATCTTCGCCATTATTAGCTCTTTTTCCTTGTTCATCCGTTATATAAGCAATATCAGGCCTTCTCATCTGAATAGGGCTAAGTTGGGTGTCATATTCTGTTACTAAAACACCCTTTTCCCACAATCCTTTTTTATTAAACACCTTATTTAGGAGTAGGTAAATATAGATTTGTCTTTTGTCCATCTTAGAAAACTGTATTATTTCGCCATCGTTCCACTCATACTTAAAGCCATCAAGTGGCTGTTCCCACTCCAAAAATTCGGCAAGAGTTTTTGGCAATTCCGTAGAAATTGGGCTTTGAATTTCGCTTATTGCTGTCATAATCGTAATATTTTAAAACAAATATAAGTTTTTTCTACTGCAATCAATCCAAATTCCTGATAATCTTCTTCGACCGAATAACATCATCTTGGTTGACAATTACGAAGTATATACCTTCGGGAAGACCCGATAAATCGAAATCATGCAAGGCTTTTTCGTGAATGGCTTCTTGCAAGATTTTACCCGAAAGGTTTGATAATTGGTAGTGAGTTTCCAGCCCAGCTGGTACTTTTACATACACTTTTTCGTCGGGTTCGTTATAGAAAATTACTAATTCGTCTTTGGTCATTTCTGTACTTTTTGCCCTCCCAATCGGAGAGGGGTGAGTGGGGTATTAATTTTTGATTATTTTCGTTGTTCGAGCTTTGCCTTTTTGAATGGTACGAATAAAATACATTCCTGACGAATAACCCGATAAATCTATACTTGGTTCGATTTCTTTGGTTTCGGTCTGAAACAAAGTTTTACCCCAAATATCTTCTACCGAAATTTTCGTTTTTTCTCCGTTGAGTTTCAAAGTTACCTTGTCAGTCGTTGGGTTGGGGTAGATTTGAAATTTTGAATTATTCGATGAAATCTCATTAGCCGTTATCGTAAAATCGCCTTTCCATGGCACTAAATTGGCTTCTGGCGTTGGTAATTTTACATTCGTGAAAATATGAAATTCGCCCGCAGCTAAATTGATACGAGGAGTAGCTTCATTGACATTGATTTCTTGCCCCGTAAAATAATCATACCATTTACCAGTCGATTCGAAATTGACATTGGCTGTTTCGCTATTGATACTCAAATTGGCAATGATTCGTACATTCATCGAACTATGATTTAAGGCTACTTGTTTCACCACATCGCCAGTTGATTCATTAAAATCTTTTGAACTGAAAGCCGCTTGCGTAGTTTTAAGTTTTATTAATTCGGCATAAACTTTAAATAGCTTCAGTCGGTTTTCATCTTTCAGATATTCCCATTTTTGTGGTTTTATGCCCGTTCTTCCGTTGAAATCAATGTTTACATCGTAGCCAAACTCGCCAAATTGCCAAAGCATTTTTGGCCCAGGATAAGCAAAAAACAATGCTGCTACTGCTTTCGAGCGTTCGAGAATTGTGGCTAAATTCTTTACTTCGTTTCGGCCATTATTGAGAGCATCATACACAATTCTCTCCTCGTCGTGGCTTTCAATGTAACCAACTAAGTTTGGTTCGTTCCAACCTTTAAATTTATAATTCAGCCCCGAAAGACTGCTATTTGTGCCTTTTACGTTATTTCGAGCAGCTCCGTTCTGATTTCCCCAAAGCATAAAACCGTAGTTTGCCAGTTCGGTTTCTTCGGTATTATCGGCAAAATGTTCTAAAATCAAATAAGAATCTTTGTCAAATGTCCTGATTTTATCATAAAAATGTTTCAAGGCCTTGATTCTTTTCTCATCGTAGGCTGACATCTGAGAATCGGTCAATGATTTTCTTTGTGTAAACCCTTTCGATAAATCGAAGCGATATCCATCAATTTTGTATTCTTTCAACCAAAATTCTAAAACTCTATCAAAATAGTTTTGAGTAGCTGTACTTTCATGATTAAAATCAAAGAAAACCGAATACAAATGCGGAGCAGTCGGGTTTTGAAAAGGACTATCAGCCGCAGGTTGTGAGCCACCCCAATAAGCTTTTGTATATGGAAACTCATAATCAGCATGATTGAAAACCACATCAAGAATAACCGCAATGCCATTTTCGTGGCATTTATCTATCAAATATTTTAAATCATCTTTTGTGCCGTAGGCTTTATCGGGGGCAGTATAATATGTAGGATTGTAACCCCAAGAATTGTTGGCCGTAAATTCATTGATTGGCATCAACTCTATGGCGTTTATACCTAACCGCTTGAAATATGAAATCG